>DAIAMA010000023.1 GCA_027438535.1 bacterium | reverse complement strand
TCGTATCCGACCGGGCCTTGCTGCAAATGCCGCAAGCGGCTCGGGATGCGGTGCGCGTGATGCAGGTTTGGGAGCAGGGTGCGGCACCCGGCGTGGTTTATCTGGCCAGCCCAAGCGTGCCGCGGGCGCGGGTGGAAAAACTCAGCCGCGCGATTCTGGAATTCGTGCGCGACACGGCGGATGGCCGGGATTTAATGCGGCGCCTGGGTTACGGCACGCTGCTTCCCGCGACAGTGGCGGACCTCAAGCCGCTTGCGCCGTACGGGGCGCTGCTCAAGACCGCGATCGCGCCATGATCCGGCACCCGTGCCGCTACGGGATCGCATCATGGCCATGCGCCATGCTTTGCGGCTTATGGTTTTTCGGCGCTGCGGCGCACGCGGCTCCACCCGGGAAGCCGTTGGTCCTGGGCCTGACGCCCAATCTGAGCCCGCGCAGCATGCTGGCGGCGTATCAGCCCTTGCGGCAGGGATTGGAGCTGCGCCTAGCGCGCCCGGTCGCACTGTATACGGCGCCGGATTTCAGGCAATTTTATTTGCGCAGCGTGGCGGGCGAATATGATCTGGTGTTGATGCCGGCGCACTTCGCGCGCTTGGCGCAGATCGAAGCGGGGTTCGTCCCGATCGCGAAATTCACCCCGATGCAAGAAGGCGTGGTTCTGGCCGCGAAAAATAGCCATATAAAGCGGGAAAGCGATTTACAAGGCAAACGTATTGTCTTGGTAGATAATTTAGCGCTGGTGACGTTGCAGGCGGAGGATTGGTTGCGCGTGCGCGGGCTGACGCCGGGCGGCAATGCCTTTACGCACCACAATGCCGCGGTGGAAGCGGTGATCAATGGTCATGCGGATGCGGCTATCGTCGCTTCCGCGCCGTTTGCGTCCATGCCGCGGGATATGCGCGAGGCAGTGCGCGTACTGGGTACCATGGGCAAGCTGCCTTCCAATGTTTTTGTGGCGAATCCCCGCTTGAGCCGGGAAGAGATACACCGATTGCAAGAGGCGCTTCTGGATTTTGCGCGGCATTCCGATGCGGGTCGCGCTTTCCTGGCCCGCTACCAATACCAAGCCATTGTGCCGCTTGCGGCAAATGAATTGAAGGCAATGGATAACTATGCCGAACGGGTTAAGCAAATCATGCGGGCGCAAGAGTGGGCGGGTAGTTAATTTAATCTCGGCGCCGATTTAAAATGCCGGCGTGCAATAGCGCAGTGAGGCGGATCAAGCGATGGCATGGCACAGGAGGGTTGCGGTGGCGATAAGACGATGTAGCGAGTGGTTGAGCCGCGCATGCTTAGCGGGTTGGATGGTTTTTCTGTTGCCGTGCGCGCAAGCCGCGGAGAGTCAGCCGCTGAGCATGGGCATTTTCCCCTATCTCAGCACGCGCGCATTATTGGAGGTGTATCAACCGGTACGAGTGGATATCGCCGAAGCGATGAAACGCCCGGTCCACTTGTTTACCGCACAGAGTTTCGAGGCTTATGCCGATCAAGCGCGGCAAGGCGCCTATGACATATTGATCACACCGCCGCATTTTGCGCTTCTGGCGCAACGCCAGGCAGGCTATATCCCCTTGGTGGTGTATACCCGAAAGTTGCGCGGCATTTTCGTGGTGGCGCGCAGCTCAGCGATCCACGGCTTACAAGATCTTAGAGGAAAGCGGATTGCGACCCCGACCCGGCTGGCCTTGGTGACGATCATGGGGCGGCAATGGCTGCGCGAAAACGGCCTGGCGCCGAATGCCGATGTGGTGTTGCTGGACAGGGCTTCCCACGCTAATGCCGTGGAGGCGGTGCAGCGCGGCGACGCGGAAGCGGCGATCACGACAAGCACCGCATTGGCGCAAATGTCCGCGGAACTGCGGCATGACGTGCGCGTTATCGCGCAAACGCCGTATGTGCCGCATGTGATGTATTTGGCGCATCCGCGCTTGGGGAAAGTGGCGATTGAGCATATTAAGGCGGCGCTCTTGACGTTCCCGGAAACGCAGGCAGGCCAGGCTTTTCTTAAAAATAACGGGTTCGAGGGAATGCGCCCGGTGCAGGCGGCGGATATCAAACGCGTGCAGCCTTATATGAAGGAACTGGAACTTTTGCTTGAGCCGGGACAGCCGTGACTCGGATGCCAGTGCGGGCCCGCGTAATGGCGATCTGCCGCGGGCCGTGCTAGCAGCCGCTTACCGCGCATGCCGTAGCGGGAAAATTTAGAAAAATCGACAGACGATTTCACTCTTTTCGGATTCGCGCTTTGCCCACATTCGCCATCTTTAGATCGCTGCGCACCAAGCTTATTTTGACGAGCATCGTGGTGGAAGTCATCATGCTCGCGCTGCTCGTGGGCAATAGCGTGCGCTTGACCGACAGCAGCCTGGCGGAGCAAACCCAGCTCAAAGACGATGATTTGAAGCCCTTGTTCAACGCCGCTTTGATCGGCCCCATGGCCCAGCGCGACTATGCGACCCTGGGCGAAATACTGAGAGGGATTCGAACCGATCAGGGCGTCACCTATCTGGTGCTGCTGGATAGCCAGGGCAAGGTCGTGGCGTCCACCGGATGGGATCGCAGCCGTCCGCTACCTGCGCTGAATCGGAGTATCGCCGCAGCCGAGGCCGCCGGTGACCGGATATTCGATACCCATACCGCGATCGAGTTCGCCGGTCAGCAATATGGCGACTTGCGCTATGGGCTTTCGCTCGATAGCCTGTTATCGAGCAAGCGGCGGCTGGCGCAGCAAAGCATCTTCATTGCCGTGCTCGAGGTATCTCTGACGTTGCTGCTGCTCACCGCGCTGGGCATGTGGCTAACGCGCCACCTGGGTTTGCTTACCCAGGCCAGCCGGAAAATCGCGCAAGGCGATTTCAATATTCAGCTGGCGGTAAAAAACGATGACGAAGTGGGCGCCTTGACGCAAGCGATAAACCACATGTCGCAAGCGGTGCGCCAGCGGGTAGAGGCATTGGCGCAGAGCGAGGCCAAGTTTCATGCTATTGCCGATTACACCTATGACTGGGAAAACTGGATCGACCCGAGCGGTAAATTGATTTGGGTTAATCCCTCGGTGGAGCGCCTGACCGGCTATAGCGTCGGGGAATGCTTGGCGATGACGGATTTCCCGGAGCGCCTGATCGTGCCGGAGGATAGAGCGCGAGTACTACAGGAATTCGCGCGCGCGGTGCAAGGCGGTGTCGGCGAGGCATTGGCGTTTCGCATTCAGCGCAAGGATGGCGATATCGCCTGGGTATCGATGTCGTGGCAGCCGATTTACGGCAGCGCCAATGAATTTCTCGGTCATCGCAGCAGCATCCGCGATATCACCGAGCTGAAGCACGCCGAATTCGTGCTGCATGAAGCAATAGATGAGTTGAAACAATCGGAAGACGTGCAGCGCCGGCTACTGGGGCAATCCCAGCAAGAGCAGGCGCGCATGAGTTCGCTGCTGTCTGCGATGAATATCGGTATTCTGTTCGAGAATGCCGAAAATCGTGTGATCTACGTCAATCCCGCATTCCGGCGCATCTGGCTGATTCGCGACAACATCGATCTCGCGGGACGGCTGACCACCGAGGTGGTGGGTTACTCCGCCAACGTATTGGCGCGGCCGGATCATTTTTCCAAGCATATTCTGTTCGTGATGGATACGCACGAGGTATCCGAGACTTTCGAAATCGTGATGGCCGACGGACGCATGGTAACGCAACTTTCCTATCCGGTGCGCGATGTGGAAGGACGCTTCATCGGGCGCTTGTGGATTTTCGAGGATGTGACGCGCGAACGCCAAACCGCGGAGCAATTGCTTTATCTTGCCGAGCGCGATTCGCTCACCGGACTCTACAATCGCCACCGCTTCCAAGAAGAGCTGTCGCGCATGCTGGCGGATTCCGAGCGGCGCGATTCCCAAGGCGCGCTGCTGTTTTTCGATCTGGATGAATTTAAATATGTGAACGATACTTTCGGCCATCGCGCCGGCGATGCGATGTTGATTCGCGTCGCGGGCGAAGTGAGCACCCTGATCCGGCGCAACGAAATCTTTAGCCGCCTGGGCGGCGATGAATTCGCGCTCTTGGTGCCGGATGCGGGCGAGCGCGAGGCGGCGATGCTGGCGGAGCGCGTCGTGCGCTCGATTTCGCAAATCCCTTTCCGTTTCGAAGGCCAGAATATCCGTCTCACCACCAGCCTCGGCATCGCGCACTACCCCAAGCATGCCGACAATGCGGAAGAACTGATCGCGCATGCCGATGCGGCGATGTATCAGGCGAAAGAAGCGGGCAAGAATGCCTGGCGCAGTTATCGCTCCGATCTCGATGCCTCGCGCGAAATGCTGTCGCGCCTGTCCTGGAACGAGCGCATCGGCAACGCGCTCGATAACCATTTGCTGCGCCTGCATTTCCAGGGGGTGTACCACGCCACCGACGGCTCGCTCTCGCACCTTGAAGTGCTGGTGCGCATGCTCGACGAAAAAGACCCCGAACGCATTATCATGCCCGGCCATTTCATCCCGCTGGCGGAAAAGACCGGCAAGGTGCTCGACATCGACCGCTGGGTGATCGGCGAAAGTGTGCGCTTATTGGGCAAGTCGCGCGACTTGCCCGCGCTGGCGGTCAACATCTCCGGCCGCTCGTTCGACGACCCGCTCTTGCCGCAATATATCGCCGAGGAATTGCGTAAGCGGGATGTGGAGCCGTTCCGCCTACTGGTCGAGTTGACCGAAACCTCGGCGGTATCCGATCTGCACGATGCACAGCGCTTCATCGAGGCTTTGCACCAGACCGGTTGCCGGATTTGCCTCGACGATTTCGGCACTGGCTTCTCCTCCTTCGCCTATCTCAAGCACTTGAAGGCGGATATCCTAAAAATCGACGGTTTGTTCATCCGCGACTTGCCGAACGATCGCGACAACCAGGTATTCGTGAAATCTATCGTCGATGTGGCGCGCGGCATGCGTAAAATCACCGTGGCGGAATTCGTCGAAGACGCCGAGACCCTGGAAATGCTACGGCAATTCGGCATCGACTTGGTGCAAGGTTATCATCTCGATATGCCGCGCGGGGATCACCCGGCGCTCCAGGGGCTGCATGAGACACCCTGATGTATTCCGTCAATTGCGCTATCATAAGCGTTTCGATGGATTTTGAAGGATAGAAAATGGCACGGATGATTCATTGCGTCAAACTCGGCCGCGAAGCCGAAGGGCTGGATTTCCCCCCGTATCCCGGAGAACTGGGGAAGCGCATTTTTGAAGAGGTCTCCAAGGAGGCCTGGAAAGGCTGGATTGGCTTGCAAACCATGCTGGTGAATGAAAACCGCTTGAATTTGGCCGACATCAAGGCACGCAAGTATCTGGCCGAGCAGATGGAAAGCTACTTTTTCGGTGGCGGCGCGGATACGCCGGCGGGTTTTGTGCCGCAGGGCAAAGGAAAATAATTGTCACGAAGTTGTCACAAAGATCGCCATCCATGCATAAGGCCGCTACATTAGCGGCCTTTTTCATCTCTCCGCATCATGCCGCCTAATTTCGACGCACCCGAACTCTACCTCAATCGCGAGCTGGCCCAGTTGGCGTTCAATGCCCGTGTTCTGGCGCAGGCCGAGGACGCGAACGTACCGGTTTTGGAGCGGCTTAAATTCCTGTGTATTGTCTCGAATAATCTGGATGAGTTCTTCGAGATTCGCGTCGCGGGCTTGAAAGAGCAGATCAAATACAACAGCAGCGTGAGCGGGCCGGACGGGCTTACTCCGCGCCTCGCCTTCAAGGCAATCGCGCAACAAGCGCATGCGCTGGTCGCGCGCCAATATGCCTTGCTCAACGATGGCATTTTGCCGGAGCTGGCGCAGCAGGCGATTCGCTTTCTGCGCCGCACCCAATGGAACGCGGCACAGAGTCAATGGGTGAAGGAATATTTCTTCCGCGAGGTGATGCCGGTGCTGACGCCGATCGGTCTCGATCCGGCGCATCCGTTCCCGCGGGTGTTGAATAAGAGCCTCAATTTCGCCGTCGAGTTGGAAGGCAAAGACGCTTTCGGCCGCAATTCCGGCACGGCGATCGTGCAGGCGCCGCGCGTCTTGCCGCGCGTGATCCGCATGCCGGCCGCGGTGGCGGGCTGCGAATACGGTTTCGTATTTTTGTCCTCGGTGCTGCATGCGCATGTGGGCGAGCTATTTACCGGGATGAACGTGAAAGGCTGCTACCAATTCCGGGTTACGCGCAATTCCGATTTGTTCGTGGATGAGGAAGAGGTAAAAAATCTGCGCGAAGCCTTGCAAGGCGAACTGTCGCACCGTCATTTCGGCAACG
Organism: bacterium; assembly: GCA_027438535.1. GTDB lineage: Bacteria > Pseudomonadota > Gammaproteobacteria > Burkholderiales > Thiobacteraceae > RBG-16-58-11. Next base: position 4,929 of record DAIAMA010000023.1, on the reverse strand, counting down.
CGGTACGGCTCGAAGTAGCGGACAATTGTTCGCCGGAAATGGCGGCATTTTTGCTCAGTCAATTCGAGCTCGCGCCGGAAGATTTGTATCAGGTGCACGGCCTGGTGAATTTGGTACGCCTGATGCAGGTGCCCTTGTGGGTGGATCGGCCCGACTTGAAATATCCCGGCTTCGTGCCCGGCCTACCCGCATCCTTGGCCAAGGACGGCGATCTGTTCGCGGCGATTCGCCGCCAGGATATTTTGCTGCACCATCCCTTCCAGTCGTTCGCGCCGGTGATCGAGTTTATCCAGCAGGCGGCGCGCGATCCGCAAGTGCTGTCGATCAAACAGACGGTGTATCGTACCGGCACCGATTCCGAAATCATGGAAGCCTTGATCGAGGCGGCGCGCAGCGGAAAAGAAGTGACCGTGGTGGTGGAACTGCTGGCGCGCTTCGACGAGGAGGCGAATATCAACTGGGCGCAGCGCCTGGAGCAAGCAGGCGCGCACGTGGTGTACGGCGTGGTGGGCCATAAAACCCATGCCAAGATGGTGTTGGTGGTGCGGCGCGAGGAAGAAGGCTTGCAGCGCTATGTTCATCTTGGCACCGGCAATTACCATCCGCGCACGGCACGCCTGTACACCGATTTCGGCCTATTCACGGTACACCCGGAGATATGCGCCGATGCCGCCAATGTGTTCATGCAGCTCACGGGCCTGGGCAAGGCAGGAAAACTCCTGCATCTGTGGCAGTCGCCGTTCACCCTGCAAGCCAAGGTGCTGGCCGCGATTCGCAACGAAATAGCGCACGCCAAGGCCGGGAAAAAAGCGCGCATCATCGCCAAAATGAATGCCTTGGTGGAGGAGGAAACAATCAAGGCGCTGTATGAAGCTTCTCAGGCCGGGGTGCAAATCGACCTGATTATTCGTGGCGTGTGCGCCTTGAAGCCCGGCATCCCGGATATTTCCGCGCATATTCGCGTACGCTCGCTGGTGGGGCGTTTCTTGGAGCACAGCCGTATTTATTATTTCCATAATGGGGGCGAGGAAGATATCTATCTTTCCAGCGCCGATTGGATGCATCGCAACCTGTATCGCCGCATCGAAGTGGCGTTCCCGGTGCTCGACCCGAAACTCAAGAAGCGCGTCGTCAAAGAAGGCTTGATGCCTTATCTCAAGGATAATTGCCAGGCGTGGGAAATGACGCTGTCCGGAGACTATATGCGGCCCGGGTCGCGTCGCGGCAAACGTTACTGCGCCCAGACCGAACTGCTCGATCTCGCCAAGCCAGCCAAATAAGCGCCTCCCGCGTCCCCTGCTTTCGGGTTAAACTTTAGCTGCCCTATTTCAGTTAACAACCTTAAACATTCGCCACGGAGTAAGCTCACTGAAACTCCGCGTCCTCCGCGTTCTCCGTGGTAAGAAAGAAATGAAAAGTATTAGGACAGATATGACATCGCATGAGAACCCATTTGCGCCACGCGTATTACCGCCGAAAATTCGCACCGTGTGCGTGATCGGCGGCGCGGGATTCGCCGGCCGCCATATCGTTCGTTTGCTAAGCGCGCAAGGCTATGCAGTGCGTGTGCCGACGCGCCATCGCGAGCGCGCCAAAGCGCTGATTGTGCTGCCGGGTGTGGACGTGATGGAAGCGAACATGCACGATCCGAATGCGTTGAGTGAATTATTGGCCGGAGCGGATGCGGTGATTAATCTCGCCGGTATTTTGCACGAGGCCACGGTTGGGCGTATCGACAAACCGGGTGCGCCGCGCGGCGATTTTTATGCGGTGCATATCGAGTTGCCGCGCAAAATCCTCCAGGCGTGCGCCAAGCAAGGCATCAAACGGCTGCTGCACATGAGCGCCTTGCATGCCGATGCTACCGCGCAAAGCGCCTATCTGCGCTCCAAGGGTGTGGGCGAGGCATTGATGCGCGAGTCCGGACTAGCGCATAGCGAGAACGAACGCTGGTATCTCGATGGCCCTAAATTTACCCACGGCCAAAGTTTAGCGGTGACCGTGTTCCGCCCCTCGGTGATTTTCGGGCCGGAAGATAGCTTCCTCAATCAATTTTCTCGCCTGTTGCGGCGTTTGCCGGTGATGGCACTGGCTTGCGGCAATGCCAAACTGCAGCCGGTGTTTGTGGAAGATGTGGCAAGCGCTTTTGTGACGAGCCTGGAAAATCCGGCGACTTTCGGGCAAGCCTATGACTTGTGCGGGCCCAAGATCTACACGCTGCGGCAATTGGTGGAATACGTGGCGCGGCTGCAGGGACGCAAGCGCTGGATATTCTCGCTCGATGCGCGCTGGTCGTATTTTCAAGCCTGGCTCTTGGAATTATTGCCGGGCAAACTGATGACGCGCGACGACTATTATGCGCTGCAAGGCGGCAGCGTTTGCGGCTGCGATTTTCCATTCGACTTTCAGCCCACGGCGCTGGAGGCGATCGCGCCTAAATATTTGGCGCGCGGCGCGGATAGGGGAGAATAGACAGGACTAACAAGCAAAACAGCTCCGACGTGGAGAAAATCCTTTAGACTGGTTTTTCCTGTTAATCCGGTCCATTGAATTCCAAATATTGACTATATCGAAGACCATGAAAACCTACACAGTCGGCGGTGCGGTACGCGACGAGCTGCTCGGCCTGCCGGTGCAAGACCGCGATTTCGTGGTGGTGGGCGCCACACCGGAGGATATGGCGCGCCGGGGTTTTCTGCCGGTGGGAAAAGACTTCCCGGTATTTTTACACCCGCAAACCCATGAAGAATATGCCTTGGCGCGCACCGAGCGCAAAACCGCGCGCGGTTATAAGGGATTTCAAGTCTATGCCGCACCGGAGGTGACGCTGGAGCAAGATTTAGCGCGGCGCGATCTTACCATCAACGCGATTGCCAAGGACGATGCCGGCCGGCTTATCGATCCCTACCACGGGCAACGCGATCTCGCGGCCAAAGTGCTGCGCCACGTCAGCCCCGCTTTCGCCGAAGACCCGGTACGCATTTTGCGCGTGGCGCGTTTCGCGGCGCGTTTTTCCGAATTTACCGTCGCTGCGGAAACGCTGGCGCTCATGCGCGAAATGGCGGCAAACGGCGAAGTCGATGCCTTGGTGCCGGAGCGGATGTGGCAAGAAATCTCGCGCGGCTTAATGGAAAGCAAGCCCTCGCGCATGTTCGAGGTGCTGCGCGCCTGCGGCGCGCTGGCCAAAATTCTGCCCGAGGTGGATCGCCTATTTGGTGTGCCGCAACACCCCAAGAGCCATCCCGAAATCGATACCGGCATGCACGTGATGCTCGTTATCGACCAGGCGGCGGCACACGGCTTTGCCTTGCCGGTGCGTTTTGCCGCGCTTACGCACGATCTCGGAAAAGGCACGACGCCGCAGGTGCAATGGCCGCATCACGGCGGCCATGAAATGCGCAGCGTCGCGCTCGCGCGCGACGTGAGCGCGCGCATCAAGGCGCCTAGCGATTGCAAGGCATTGGCATTGCTGGTGGCGCGCTGGCATGGCGAGGTCCACGCTGCGGCGCAGGCGGGCGCCGAGGCCTTGGTGCGGCTGCTGCAGAATGTGGATGCGTTTCGCCAGCCCGAGCGCTTCGAGCAATTTTTACAGGCGTGTGAAGCGGATTACTGGGGGCGGCCCGGCTATGAAAATAAGCCCATGACGGCGGCCGCGCGGCTGCGCAGGGCGTATAAAATCGCCGCCCAAGTCGATGCCGGCGCGATAGCCCGGCGGCACCAAGGCGGCGAGGCGATCAAGCAAGCAGTGTTCGATGCGCGTTGTGCCGCGGTTCGGGAATCGTTGTAGGCGTGCAACGTGGCTGAAAGGATATTATAGAGCGTCGACCTCTACTACACTTGGCTCACGCCCAATGGCCGAAAACTCCCATCCTGCTGGAAAAACTAGGCTTGTCCCATCGTGCACAACCCGCCTTTAGCTGCAGATGGTGCACTTTGAATTTGAATTCACCGTAAAATAAAAAATCGGTGGGGAAAAGGGGTAGCTGTGATTCCACAACAACAAAAACCAAGCGCAATGATCGGCAAGCAGCGCTGTGCCCTCATCTCGCTGCGACACACACTCGAAATGACTGCATGACCAAACTCACCCTCAGCCAGCTTTTCAGTCTGCTGTTCCGCGCCTGCGACGATCTGCGCGGCAACATGGACGCCTCGGAGTACAAGGAATACATCTTCGGTATGTTGTTCCTGAAGCGGCTTTCCGACTTGTTCGACCAGGAGCGCGAACAGCTTGCCAAAGACCTCAAGTCCAAAGGTATGGCGGATGACGTCATTGCCACCCAGCTCGCCAATCCCGACAAGTACACCTTCTTTGTCCCGCAAGAAGCGCACTGGTCGACGATCCGCCACCTCAAGACCAACGTTGGAACCGCGCTCAACAAGGCGCTTGAAGCGCTGGAAGACGCCAACGTCGATGCCCTGCAGGACGTGCTCAAGGGCATCAACTTCAACAAGAAAATTGGACAGCGTACCCTCGACGACGACACGCTGGCCAACTTCATCCAGAACTTCGAGAAAATCCCGCTGCGCGACGAGAATTTCGAGTTCCCCGATTTGTTGGGCGCGGCCTACGAATACCTGATCAAGTTTTTCGCCGACTCCGCCGGCAAGAAGGCGGGCGAGTTCTACACTCCAGCGGACGTGGTGCGCACCCTGGTGGAGATCGTCGATCCGCAACCGGGCACGAGCATCTACGACCCCACCTGCGGCTCCGGCGGCATGCTGATCCAGACCCGCGACTACATCCGCGAATGCGGCGGCGATCCGCGCGACCTGTCGCTGTTCGGGCAGGAGAGCATCGGCACCACCTGGTCCATCTGCAAGATGAACATGCTGCTGCATGGCATCTCCCACGCCGACATCCGCCAGGAAGACACCCTGCGTCGCCCGCAGCACAAGGCCGAGAGCAACGAACTGAAACGCTACGAC
>DAIAMA010000239.1 GCA_027438535.1 bacterium | reverse complement strand
GTCGTACATATAGATGTCTTGTAAATGCCGCGCGCCCCAGTAAAGAATCATCGGGCGTTGCGTGCCGCTATGCAGCGCATGCTCGACGATGCCCTTGATCGGCGCAAAGCCGGTGCCGGTGGCAAGCAGCACGATGGGCTTGGCGCTTTCTTCGCGCAGGAAGAAAGTGCCGAGCGGGCCTTCGAAACGCAGAATGGCTTTCTCCTGCATCTGCGTGAACACATATTCGCTGAAAGTCCCGCCCGCCACGTGCCGGATGTGAAGTTGCAGCGTTGCGTCATCGTGCGGCGCATTGGCCAGCGAAAAACTACGGCGTTTGCCGTCTTTGAGCAGGATATCGATGTATTGTCCGGCGAGAAATTGCATGCGCTCGCTGGCGGGCAATTTCAGCGACATCACCACGACATCGTGCGAGACCTTTTCCAGCTTCTGCACCCGGCACGGAATGGTTTTGATCTGGATATCTTTCGCCGCGCCCACTTCGCGGCACTCGATCACCAAATCGCTCAGCGGCGTGGCGCAGCAGAATAAGGCCAAGCCCTGGGCTTTTTCCTCGGCGGTGAGGGTAGTGTCTTGATGGTCGCCATAATCCACCTTGCCCGCGACGATCTTGCCCTTGCACGAACCGCACGCGCCATTGCGGCAGCCATAGGGCAGGGTGAAACCTTCGCGTAGCGCGCCTTCCAGCACGGTTTCGTCGGCTTCCGACGTATAAGTATGGCCGCTCGGCTGAATGGTGATTTGAAACGGCATGACAATTCCTTATAATCCCAGGTCCATCCTAGGAATTTTACGCAATGCGGCGATTACTGATTATCGGTTGTGGCGACGTGGGTTTGCGCACGGTTGCGCGTTTGTTGCCCGCTTTCCACATTTATGCGCTGACGCACACGCCGCAGCGCGCTCAAAATTTACGCCGCCTCGGCATCACGCCCATTGTTGGCGATCTCGATCGCCCGGACAGTCTCGCCAAGCTCGCGGGGCTCGCCCACTGCGTGATGCACTTCGCGCCGCCGCAGAATAGCGGCGAGATCGATCAACGCACGCACCGCTTGCTCGCCGCCCTGGACAAGGGCGAGATGTTACCACAGCGTTTAGTCTATATCAGCACCACCGGTGTGTATGGCCACTGCGCGGGGAGTTGGGTGGACGAAACGCATCGCACGCAACCCGCGACACCGCGCGCCAAACGCCGCTTGTCGGCGGAAAGTCAATTACGCGAGTGGGGGATTAGGCGCGGCGTGACGGTTGCGATTTTGCGCGTGCCGGGTATCTACGCACAAGACCGGCTGCCCTTGCAGCGCTTGAAAAACGGCACGCCGACCTTGATCGCGGCCGAGGACAGCTACACCAATCATGTGCATGCCGAAGATTTAGCGCGCATGGCCGCCGCCGCCCTTTATCGCGGCAAACCGGGCCGGATATACAACGCCGCGGACGATTCCAACATCAAAATGGGCGACTGGTTCGACCTCTTGGCCACGCGCCACAATCTGCCCAAGCCCAAGCGCATCACCCGCGCCGAAGCTCAGACCCAAATGCCGGAAAATTTACTGTCTTTTCTCAATGAATCGCGACGCGTTTCCAATCGGCGCGTGAAGCGAGAATTGCGCGTGAAGCTCGCCTATCCGGATGTGGATGCGGGGACGCGGTAACCGCTAAGGCGCCGGGAGGAACTCCCTTGCGCCACGGGGAAATGAAATCACCGGAAGTATCGAATTACCCACGTCGCCTTGCACCTACCCCCATCAAAGGCAGGCCCAACAACATGAGCGCCAAGCTCGCCGGCTCCGGTACCGCGGCGGTAGCCTTGCCGGTAGTGTTTGCAGGCTTCGTCGGTTTGGTTGGTTTTTTCCAGCAATTGCGCCAGCGCCAGATGCGCGGCGCGCGTGGATTCCACCGACAGGCTGGCCTCGATATAGCTTTGCGCCTTACCCCATAGTTCCTGTCGCGTACACAAGCGGCCCAGTGCCAACAAGAGATAAGGGTCGCGCGGATGGTCTTGGAGCCAGTTTTCGGCGCGCTCGATTTGCTTGATCCCGTCCTTATCCGCGCATTGACCATAGAGTTCAACCAGCGCCGAATCCCAATGCTTGGCCAGGCTCTCCTCGATGATCGCGCGCGCTTGGCTGGTACCGCCGAGCGCGAGAAAATAGCGCGCGGCGGCGAGCGCGACCTTGCTGTTAGCTTGCTCTCCCGCCGCGAGTTTCGACCAGTAAGCCTGTAACGCGCCCGCGTCGTGCGCCTTGTGTTTGAGATTCTCGATATGGGCATTGATGCGCAACTGTTCCGCCTGCACCGATTCGATGCCTTCGCGTTTTTCCAATTGTGTAAGCAGCAATAACACCTGATCCCAATTCTTGGCGAGCTGCTGCGCTTTCAGTTCCAAGCGCAGCACGCCCACGTGCTTGCCGGAGAGCGCCTTCAGCGCTTGCACCACGGGCATGGCATCTTGCGGCTGGCGCGATTCGATCAATAAATCCGCTTGGGTCATGAGCCGCGCGATGGCTTGATGCGGCGCGAGTTTTTCCGCGCGCGCCAGATACTCGTCACGGCGGTGGTAGGCGCGT
>DAIAMA010000238.1 GCA_027438535.1 bacterium | reverse complement strand
CGGCGCATGAGGAAAGCGCCGCGATGCCTTTATATGCGGGAGCGTAGATCGCGAATGCGAAGGGCAGAAGGCTAGGCATTTCCTTGCCGCTGTGATCGTATTGTGTGAAATGAACTTTACCGGGTGCGATCTGCGTGGTTTTGGCATTGCAAACGGCCGTAATATCGCGATCCGCGAGCGCGCTTTCCAATAACTGCCGGGTTTCGGTCTCGGCGCCGATGCCAAAGTGGCCGACATAAGGCTCGGGCGTCACCACGGTGATGGTCGTCCGTTCGCGTATGCCGCGGCGGCGTAAGTCGGCATCCATCAAAAAAGCCGTCTCATACGTGGGGCCCAAAATGGCGCATCCCGGTGCGGCGCCGATCACGATCGGGCCGGGATTTTTGACGAATTCCTTGTAGGCATGGGACGTTTCGAGCGCTTGTTCGACGCGCATCACGGCATGCACATAACCCAGTGCCGGATCCATGCCTGGCACTTCCTCGTAGGCGGGAGCCGCACCGGTAGCGAGAACGAGATAGTCATAATGCAAGCGTCTGCCATCGACGAGTTCCACCTGATTGCTTGCTGCGTGAATTTGCGCCAGACCCTGGGCGACAAATTCGATACCGCGCGCTTCCAGATAGGGATCAATGGGGAAGGCGATATCGGATCGATCGCGCCAACCCATGGCGATCCAGGGATTGGACGGAACGAAATTGAAATCATCCCGATCCGATACGACAGTCACTTGATCGTTCGGACCCAAGCGGTTCTTGATCGCATACGCCGCCGGCACGCCCGCGATGCCTGCACCTATGATGACGATATGAGCCATGGTGTGTTCCTCCTTGTCGATTTTCTGTGTCACTGTACCAGCGGGGTGGCGGCATAACTCAACTCGATGCCCTGGATATCCATTTGCCCGATCAGAATTTCCAGGTATTGCCGGGTCGCAAATCGCGGTATGGAACTCTACGTTTACCTGCAAAAACTGTTCAAGCAGCACGGCTACAACACGCTTGCCATCAATCTCAGCCTCGGCCTCGACAACCGCCACGGCATGTACGACTGCAAGGTCACGCACCGCCACCGCTATACCGACGCCGCCGACGAAATCGGCGCCTGGGTAGACTGGCTGCAAAAGCAAGGTGCGAAGCGCGTGGTGCTGCTCGGCCATTCGCGCGGCGGCGCGGAGACGGCGTTGTATGCGGCGGAGCGAGACAATCCCTTGGTGAAGGCCGTGGTGTTGCTGGCACCCGATACGCGCGAGACCAATGACGCCACCGCTTATCTGCGGCGCTATAAGAAGCCGCTGGCGCCGGTGCTGGAGAAAGCACAAAAACTGGTCAAAGAGGGCAAAGGCAACACAGTACTCGAACACGTCGATTTTCTGTATTGCCCCGACACTTCGGCGACGGCCGACACCTTCGTCTCCTACTACGGCCCGGACCCGCGCCTCGATACCGCGTACTTGATTCCGAAAATCAGGAAGCCGACATTGGTGGTGCTTGCCGGCGAGTTCAAGATTGGCGTTAAGTGTTATGCCCTTGTAGGGCAGCGTGACCTCGTTGGCATGGGCGACACTGGCAAACAAAAACACGCTCGCGATGAGCCAAGAAATGCAAGCCTTGATGTTCATTATCTTTGACGAACGCTGCATGACTTCATTGAATGAAAATCGTGAGAAACGGGCCGCGGATTTCTCCACCATGCCGTATGCGCACGACACTATCATGTATGTTATCGAGCCCCCATTGTTTTCTTGCGCACGACAAAAATCGCCCCGTTGAACAACGGGAATTGGGTTGGCAACTATATCGATTAAACCGGGAGACCGTCAAATCAGATCGCGGCTATTGCGATTTGCGATGCTTTCTTGTCAGGTGCCGCCGCCATGAAATTCCACGCCCGGCTGGTTTTCCGGCAGTTCCGCCAGAATTAAATCACGCCGCGCCCGCTCCATGTCCGCGAGCGCTACTTCGTTCAAATAACGCTTGGCATCTTTGAGTGCCGCATTCAGCAATACGGCGGCAATCGCTTTTTCTTCCGCATTGAGCGCCTTGGCGAGGGCGCGCAGTTCATAGTTGGCATCCCGCTCCACCGGAATATCGAGGCGGCGTGCCACTAGCGCCGTACGCGATGTTTCCTTGTCGCCCGTTTCTTTTGCCGACTGCAAGTGCCGCACCATGGTGGCGACATGGCTGGCGAGACTGGGTGCGTGCTCGCCCGGCTTGAGTTTAATCTTGTTGATAAAGTATTGCTCGAACTCCACCTTGGCCAGATGCACCCAGCGGCCCTGTTTGATGCGGTTGATATTGCGCAGGGGAATTTGCGGCTCCGCCAGATAGGCAGCGCCCATTTCACCCAAGTCCGATAGCCATTTGGCGCGTTGCGGCTGCGCGCTTATCAGGGTTTCTTTTTTGATGGCGGCGATGATGTTACGCGCTATCGTGTCTACTTGATTTTGAATGGAATAGACCGACTCGGGCGGTCCTACCGGCACCGGCGTTGCCGTGAGCGAGGGTTGTGCCACACATATTCCGGCGGCGAACACATTGGGATAAGCGGGGTTGCGCAAGTATTCGTCCACGAGCACC
>DAIAMA010000237.1 GCA_027438535.1 bacterium | reverse complement strand
GTCGCCGGAACAAGTGGTAGGACAAGCCGTGGACGGCCGTTCCGATATTTTTTCACTGGGCGTGGTGCTGTATGAAATGCTCGCCGGCAAGACGCCGTTCTCGGGCGACAATATCAGCGCCATCATGTACCAGATTCTGAACGACGAACCGATCCCGCCCAAGGCATTTAATCAAAGCATTCCCGATTCGATCAACTTTATCGTGCTCAAGGCACTGGCCAAGCACCCGGACAAGCGCTACCAAAATGCCAAGGAAATGGCACGCGATCTTAAGCGTTACAAAACCATGGAAACCCCGGTGCCGGGCGAAGAACCGAAGCCGGTGAGGAGCATGGAACGGCGCCGGCAAGCGCGCGAAAATTTAGGCGACGCCACCCAAATTATTCCAAGCCTGGCCGCATCGGATAGCGAATCGACGCCTCGGATAAACGGGTCCGACGCACGCGATGGCTGGTGGAACACGCAACGCTTCCTGCTCTACGCCGCCGTACCGGCGATGATTATTACCTTCGCCGCTGTCGTCATGCTGAGCAAGACACGTCAACCCGCGCCACCTAGCGTAACGCCGAGCCAAGCCAGTGCGCCGGCGGAGGAAAACACGCAAGCCATACCCCCGCAGCCGGAGCCGATGGCGCAATCCGGTGCGCGAACCCTCGTTGAGGCGGCGCCTCCCCCGCCTAAAACGGTGGTGGAACCCAAGCCCAAGGCGGACGAAAAATCCGCGCGCAAGCGCGCTTCCCAAGCGGAGAAATCCAAGCTCGCCAAAGCCGATACGGCGAAAAAATCCGACACGCCACCCACGCCTACCGCCGCCGGCGAAGCTTCCCTTACCCTCGCCATTAGCCCATGGGGTGAAGTATTCGTGGATGGTAAGCGCCTCGGTATCAGCCCGCCCTTGCGCAATTTGAAACTCCCCTCCGGCAAACATACGATTTTGATCGTGAACGAGACCTTTAAACCTTATTCGCAGACAATCGATCTCGAACCGAACAACACCCATAAGATAAAATACAAGTTTCAAAATTGATGAGAAAGCCCACCATGAAATTATCCCGCTGGCTAATACTGACTGCCGCCGTCGCCTTGCTTGCCACCGGCTGCGCTTCGCAAACCGCGCGCGAAATCGGTATCGATAAGCTATCGTTGCGCCAGGCGGAAAAAACGTTGAATAAGGGCATCCGCCAATATGAGGATGGCGACTTGAAAAGCGCGCAGAAAAGCTTACTGGATGCGCTGCGCCTTGGACTCACATTCGACTCCGACAAAGTGGTCGCCCATAAGTACCTGGCTTTTATTTACTGCTCGTCGAATCAAGAAGCGCCCTGCCGGGACGAATTCCGCCGCGCATTCGACCTCGACCCCGGCTTCAAGCTGGCGCCAACCGAAATTGGCAATCCGCTCTGGGCGCCGGTATATAACGGCGTGCGCGCGGAATTGCTGTCCCAGGGAAAAATCAAGCCTTAGCCAGCAACAGCCCAAGGGGGTAGACCGGATCTCCGGCCTATTTGTAGAAGAACTCCAGGCGCGTTCCTGCGACTTCGATAATATCGTGGTCTTGTATATGATACGGCGTCGCGCCAACCTCCACGCCGTTGGATTTTCCGACACTTTTGTTGAGTTTATCTTTAAGTGTGTTGCTGATGATCATGGTGGCCATGCCGCTCGCCACATCGCCCGCCTTGTATCCGCCCATACCGTCGGCCAGCACGACGAGGCCGAAGTCCTCGTCCACGGCCACGCTGTCTTCGTTGAAATTTCGCACCAAACCGGCATCGGTAGCGCTGGCAATGGTCAGTACGTGCTTGAGCTTCATCGATCACTCTCTCCCACCATGTACATCCAAAGGCTTGGCTTAGATGCGTTATAAAATGTTAGCGTTGCCATTCGCGGCCTAATTTAACTTTTTGTTCACGTAACTTAGAATATACACCCACAGGAATTTTACTCAGAATAGCAGTTTTTGTGCCAAACTTAATACTTCGTCACCCGCTTTAACGGAGGCGGCGCATGCCTGCTTGAGGCAAACAAGCCTTCAGTTGCTTGACACGATTGCCGATAAAAACTACTTTAGGTGTCCTAACTTGCCGGCATATTCCTTAAATTACATGGTCATCGAGAAACTCGGCCGCTACGTGATCGTCGAGGAAATTGGTCAAGGCGCCATGGGCGTCGTTTATAAGGCCGTCGATCCGCTCATCGACCGGACGGTCGCGATCAAGACCATCAACCTCGATCTCTCCAAAGAAGAGCTGGCGAATTTTGAAAAACGCTTTCAGCGCGAAGTGCAATCCGCCGGCAAGCTCAATCATCCGAACATCGTCACCGTGTACGACGTCGGCCGCACCGAAGGCGTGGCCTATATGGCCATGGAATTCCTGGAAGGCAAGGAACTACGCGAAATTCTCGATTCCGGCGTGGTATTGCCGGTCGAGAAGGTCGCGCACATCGCCTCGCAAGTCGCCGATGGCCTAGCCTTTGCCCACGAGCATGGCATCGTGCACCGCGACGTCAAGCCGGCCAATGTGATGGTCATGAAAAATGGCCTGGTGAAAATCACCGATTTCGGCATTGCGCAAATGTC
>DAIAMA010000236.1 GCA_027438535.1 bacterium | reverse complement strand
CGATGATGTAGGGTACGCCTACCTGACGGGCCAGGAGGATGTGTTCGCGCGTTTGCGGCATGGGGCCGTCGGCGGAGGATACGACCAGGATGGCGCCGTCCATTTGGGCAGCGCCCGTGATCATGTTTTTGATGTAGTCGGCATGCCCCGGGCAGTCGACGTGGGCGTAGTGCCGGTTCTCGGTCTCGTATTCCACGTGCGCGGTGTTGATGGTGATGCCGCGCGCCTTTTCTTCCGGCGCAGAGTCAATCTGGTCGTAGGCTTTGGCCTCGCCACCATATTTCTTGGACAAAATCGTGGTGATCGCCGCCGTCAGCGTCGTCTTCCCATGATCCACGTGCCCAATCGTCCCTACGTTCACATGCGGCTTGGTGCGCTCAAATTTGCCTTTTGCCATGTCCGTATCCTCTGTCGTTTATCTCGTTAAATCTCGTGCCGCCAATCCCGTGGTGCCCATGACGTGGATTGAACACGTGGCCTCTCCCTTACCAAGGGAGTGCTCTACCACTGAGCTACATGGGCGAAACTTGAATATCCCTTGACCCCACTACTGTTCAGCTTAATCGGGAGACAGTTAAGCCCCCCTTAGTAAACTGGAGCGGGTGAAGGGAATCGAACCCTCGTCTTAAGCTTGGAAGGCTTCAGCTCTACCATTGAGCTACACCCGCGCTACCGGTCTGCCGCAATCCGCCGTCATAAGCCAGAATTCCCAAACCCAAATGGTGGAGGGGGTAGGATTCGAACCTACGTAGGCGTAAGCCAACAGATTTACAGTCTGCCCCCTTTAGCCACTCGGGCACCCCTCCAGCGAAACCGCTAATTATGCCGCTTTGATGCGGGGGTGTCAAATATAGAGTTGAAATCATAGCGAATATCGGTTTCCGCGGAGCGCCGTCCGGGAATTTTGCGATCCTCGCAAAATTTGCTATCGTGCATCGGTGCTTACCGACGCTATCGATCTCTCTCAACTCCGGCGCGTGCTGGTCATTAAATTGCGTCATCACGGAGATGTGTTACTCACCTCTCCGGTCTTCAGCGTTCTCAAAAATCACGCCCCGCACCTCGAAATCGATGCCCTGGTCTATCGCGATACGGCCGACATGCTGACATTGCACCCGGCTATCGAGGAAATTCTCTGCGTCGACCGCGCTTGGAAGCAACCCGGTGCGTTCGCCCAGGCGCGGCACGAATGGGCCCTGCTCTCCACCCTGCGCGCCCAGCGCTACGATTTGATCATTCACTTAAGCGAGCACCCGCGCGGCGCCTGGGTCAAGCGGCTGAGCGGCGCACGCTATGGCGTGGCGCGTGAAATGAGCGGCCGCAGCCGCTGGTGGAGAAACAGTTTCACCCATTTTTTCCCCTGGGCGCGCGGCAATACCCGGCACACCGTGGAAATTCATCTCGACGCGCTACGCCGCATCGGCGTGCAACCCAGCCTGGACGAGCGGCGTTTGAGCCTGGAACCCGGCATCGATGCCAAGCGCTTCATTAGCGACACCCTGGCCCGCCACGGGCTGAACGCACAAGGCTTTATCCATCTCCACCCCACCTCGCGCTGGCTATTCAAATGCTGGGCCGAGGACAAGGTCACCGCCCTGATGCAAGCGCTGCAAGCGCAAGGCCACGCGCTCGTCGTCACCGGCGCGCCGGATGCGCGCGAGCTGGCGATGTTGGAACGCATCCTGCGTCCGCTAACGCAAGCGGCGATCAACCTCGGTGGACAGCTCAACCTCAAGCAGCTCGCGGCGCTCACCGCTCAGGCAAAACTCTTCATCGGCGTCGATTCCGCGCCCATGCACATCGCCGCCGCCATGCGCACGCCGGTGGTAGCACTGTTCGGGCCGAGCGGCGACAAGGAATGGGGGCCGTGGATGGTGCCTCACCGTATTATCACTTCGGATCACCCCTGCCGCCCTTGCGGCCAGGACGGCTGCGGCGGCGGAAAAATCAGCGAATGCCTGACGACGCTGCCGGTGGAACGCGTGCTGGAAGCAATAAATGGCCTGCTCTCCGGTGCTTGACCCGGCACCCCATAGAGGTACAATTCAGTTTGTACATCTAGTAAGGCCGCACGATGAAATACCGGACTATCTCCGATGCACGTTCGCATCTACCGGGTTTGCTCGATCAATTGGATGAGCAGGGCGTGGTCATCACGCGCCGCGGCAAACCCATCGCCAAACTCGTGCGCTATCGCGACAAAACGCCCGCCGCCAACCATTACCCGCTGCGCAACTTGCCGCTCCAAATGGATGAGGGCTTCAACGCACCGTTGACCGCGCCGTGGGAAGCACTGGAATGATCGTTCTCGACACCCAAGCCTGGCTGTGGTGGCTGCATGCCCCCGAAAAAATCCCGGCGCGCACCCGCAAGCTGGTGCAACAGGGGGAGGCCTCCACGAAGCTGCTCGTTTCCAGCATTTCGGTCTGGGAAATCGCCACCAAAAACCGCTTGGGCAAGCTATCGCTGCCGATGGATATGCGCAGCTGGTTCGCGGCCGCGCGCGTTTACCCCGGCATTGCGATCGAACCTCTCGCCGCCGACGACGCGATTGCAAGCACCGAGCTTCCCGAGCCCTTCCACAAGGA
>DAIAMA010000235.1 GCA_027438535.1 bacterium | reverse complement strand
ATACGCTTTGGAGATTATGTCCATTTACATCCGGAGTGGCGCCTTATTTATAGCGATGACGATCGAGTTGATGCGTCCGGCGAGTTTATCTCGCCACGCTTTAAACCTGATTTCAACTTGGACTTGTTGCGATCCACGGATTACATCGGCCCGTGCTTATTCCGAGCCGATGCGCTGGGCAAGACCGATGGGTATTCATGCTTGGCGCAAGTCGAGACTTACGACATGGCCTTGCGTGTGCTTGATCAGCATGGAGAACAGGCAATTGGCCATATCGCGGATGTTCTAGTGCATCTTCCCGCTGGCTGGGACGCCATCGGCAACGAGGAATATGCGCGTCAGGCGGTCAACCAGCACCTTGCACGCCAAGGTATCCGGGGCAGGGTGGGCGAAGGTTATGTAGCAGGAACCCATCGTGTCGTCTATGAGCGGATGGGTAATCCTCTCGTATCCATCATCATCCCGAACCGCGACAAGATCGAGTTTCTGCAACCGTGCGTGGAGAGCGTGCTCGAGAAGACCAGTTACATCAATTACGAAATTATCGTCGTGGACAATCAGAGCACGGATCCAGATGTGCTCGACTACTACGAAAAATTGCAGCAGCGGCTCCCGAATCGGATACGCATACTTTCTTTTGATAGGGAATTTAACTTTTCGGCCATGAATAACCTGGCGGCGCGAGAGGCGCAAGGTGAATATCTTTTACTATTGAATAACGATACGCAAATTGTGCAGAGTGAATGGCTCGAACATCTGCTGTCATATGGGCAGCGTGCCGACGTCGGTATCGTCGGGCCGCGATTGGTCTATCCGGAGTCGGGAAAGCTCCAGCACGCCGGCGTTGTATTGGGCATGAGCAGCGTTGCCGATCATCCGTTCTATGGCGTTTTATCTATTACGGATCCCGGGTACATGAATCGTGCTCAAGCGGATCAAAACTATTCTGCCGTGACGGCCGCCTGCCTTCTTATACGTAAGAACGCATACGAACAAGCGGGCGGTATGGACGAGGAGCGGCTCAAAGTATTGTTCAATGATGTCGATCTATGCCTAAAGGTTCGTGAGCTGGGCTACAAGATCGTATGGACGCCGTATGCCACCGCCGTACATCATGGCTCAACCAGCTTGAAGAGCGAGTACGCCGATTTGATGAAGCTGGCTTTAAGCGATGAGCGAGCAAAACAGGAGCGGAGGGTGATAATGGAACGCTGGTTACCGCAACTGGCGAATGATCCAGCCTACAATCGCCACCTCGCTCTCCAGCAACCCGGCTTTCAAGTGGACAGCGTGCTTGTCATCGATTGGGACACGAATTTCCACGACCGGCCTCGGATCCTCGGCGTGCCGCTGGTGGGCGGCAGCGGCGAATACCGGATTTGCGCGCCGTTCCGCGCCTTGAGTAATGCGGGCAAAGCCCAGTGCGACGTGGTCGAGCCGCATAAATATAACGAAGCCCGCGTGCTCACGGTGCCGGAATTGGCGCGTGCAGACCCCGATACCTTGGTGGTGCATGCCGCGATCACGGACACGCATATGGCGATGCTGGAGATGTACAAACGTTTCCATCGCAGCCTGCGCGTGTTTGCCATCGACGACTTGCTCACTAACGTGCCGCGGCAAAGCCCGTTTTTTAAACACGCCTTCCGCGATGCCAAATCGCGCCTGAGAAAAGCGCTGTCTTTTTGCGATCGTGCCGTGGTGTCGACGCAACCCTTGATGGAAATGTGCCATGGCCTAATCGACGATATCCGCGTGATTCCCAATTATCTGGAACAGGCGCGCTGGGGCGGCCTGCAATCCGCGCGCCGCCAAGGCCGGAAGCCGCGCGTAGGCTGGGCCGGGGCGCAGCAGCATCATGGCGATCTGGCCTTGATCGTGGAGCTGGTGAAGGCTACCGCGAACGAAGTGGATTGGGTATTTTTCGGCATGTGCTTGGATGAGCTCAAGCCCTATATCAAGGAAGAGCACCCTTTCGTGGTGGATTTCGATGCCTACCCCAAAAAGCTCGCCGGCTTGAATCTGGACATTGCCGTCGCGCCGCTCGAAGCGCATCCCTTCAATGAGGCGAAGAGCAATTTACGCCTGCTGGAATACGGCGCCTTGGGCTTGACGGTTATTTGTTCCGATATTTATCCCTATCGAAATGCGCCGGTGAAGCGCGTGCCGAACGATCCGCAAGCGTGGATTAGCGCATTGCGCGAACGCATCAATGATTTGGATGCGGCGGGCGCGGAGGGCGATACTTTGCGCCGCTGGGTGCATGACAACTTTATGCTCGAAGATCATTTGGATGCGTGGTTCGCGGCACTGACGCGATAAGCCGCCGCTGTAACGCCCGATAAAAAGGTAGGCAAGTGACGACGCAAGATACGCTCGATCCATCCGATTGGCAGGCGCTTCGGAGCCAAGGCCATCGCATGCTCGACGATATGTTCGACTATCTGGAACATATTCGCGAGCGTCCGGTTTGGCAGCCGATCCCGCAGGCGGCGCGCGCCGCATTTCATGAGGCGCTGCCGCAAGCGCCCACCGATCTCGCCACGGCGCATGCTATGTTCATGCGCGATATTCTCCCGTATTCCGTAGG
>DAIAMA010000234.1 GCA_027438535.1 bacterium | reverse complement strand
CAAAAAGCGCGAATTACATCTCCGCGGAATATCACGCCGGCGCTCTGGTGGCAGGCCAGTCGCCGGCAACGGTCCAGTCGCTGAAGGTGCGCTTCGACCAGAAAGGCCATGAGCGCCCATTCCAGAAAGCGGTGATCGTCGATACCTTCGACGGTTATCTCAAGGCCGGGGATCACATCGTCATCCGTCTCGGCGATCGCCGTTTTGGCGGCCCGGGGACGCGCGTGCAAACTTTCGTCGAAGAGAATTTCAAGATCCGCTGCTATGTGGATCCGCTCGGCACCTCGCGCTTCGCCGCCATCGGCGACGACCTCGTGATCCAGATCGTGCCGGGCGTACCGGCGCAGTTGCAGTGGGCAGGCTCGCGCATCGTGCGCGCCGGTGAAAAATTTCCGCTGCGCCTGCGCGCCGAAGACGAGTGGGGCAACACCTGCCGGAACCAGCCGGAGAAAGTCGTCATCGGCGCGACCTTGGACGGCAAGCCCGTGTATGAAAAAACCGCGAACCTGGCCGACAAAAACTGGGCGGTGCTGCTGCTGGAAGATTTGCCGACGCAGCAAGCGGGCGAACTCGCCGTGACCGCGCGCTTGCCGGAGCACCCTTGGATCAAGCCGCAAACTTTCTACGTGACCGTCGACAAAAACCTTATGTCGCCGCGCATCTATTACTGCGATCTGCATGTGCACTCCGAAGACACCATCGGCACCGACTCCACGACGTATAACCTGACCTACGGCCGCGACGTAACGGGGCTCGACGTACTGGCGTTCGCGCACAACGATTTCAACATCACCACCGAGCGCTGGAACAAAACCGTCGAACTCATCCGCCAGATTACGCAGGACGGCAGCTTCGTCGCCTACCCCGGCACCGAGTGGTGCGGATCGAGTTGCGCCGGCGGCGATCCCAATGTGGTGTTCTTGCATGATCACGACCCCGAATTCCCTTTTCTCAAGACCGGCGAGCACGTGCGCTCGGTGGATTGGAACGAGGACACCAAGGGCGGCGGAGTGGAGCCCGGTGCTTGGCCGCTGGAAGAATTGTGGGCGGCGTATGCCAAAGACCCCGAGGGCCATCTGTTGATTCCGCATGTGGGCGGGCGGCGCTGCATTCTGGATTGGCATTATCCCAAGCTGGAGCGCTTGATCGAGATCGGATCGAGCTGGGGTCATTTCGGCTGGCTGTATCAGGATGCCATGGAACGCGGCTATAAAATCGGCGCGTCGATGGCGGGCGACGAGCATCGCGGCCGCTGCGGCGGCGGCGTGCCGGGCACGGCGGTGTTCGGCACCAAAGGCGGCATGGCCGGCGTGATTTCGCCCGCGCTCACGCGCAAGGATATCGCGGCCAGCTTGCGCGCGCGCCACACTTTTGCCTCCACCGGCGAGCGTACCTACGGCATTATCCGCTGCGGCGATCACATCATGGGCGATGAATTCCAGCACCAGGGCCCGGCTACGATCGATTATCGCTTTCTCGGCGAAAGCGGCTGGGACGAGATCGTCGCGCTGGATCATACCGGCGAAATCTGGCGCCGCGATCTGCAACAGGAACTCGGCTATTCCGAGCGCAAGATACGTTTCCGCTGGGGCGGGGCGCGCGTCAAGGATCGTTACCGCTGGGCCATCTGGAAAGGCAAGGTCACTATCACCAACGCCGTGATCAACGACTTCCAAGGCCTGGGTTTCGAGCATCGCGAGGAAACCTGCTGGCGCGAGTCCGCCACCACCATCGGCTTCAAGAGCGATACCTACGGCGACGTGGATGCGATCGAGATCGATGTCTCGCATCTCAAGACCGCGAAAATCCGGGTCGAGGGTACAATCGACGGTTATGTGAAGGTGGGCGATCCGCTCAAAGGCAATCCCTTCGTGCATTGCCCAACTTTTGTGTGGGAGATCAGCGGGGCAGAGCTGCTCGAAGCCGCGCGCTTGAAAAAAGATTTGCCGGGCGTCGAAATGTTTCTCGGCTTCGAGCGCATGAGCGATGCGCCCGCGCCGCGTGAAGTGAGCGGCACGCTCAACATTGATCCGCAAAACGGCCCGCACGGCCACCGTCCGGTATACTTGTTTGGCCGCCAGGTCGACGATGCGAAAGTGTGGACCTCGGCGTTGTTCATTACGTTTACTTGAAAGAAAGTCTTTCGAGAAATATGGGTGCCTTGAATTGGCCGGATGAAACCGCCCGCGCCGCGACTCGGGACGAGCCGCGCTTTGCGCACGCCGGGTCGAATATCTGTCTGGATTTTCACGGCGACCCGAGCCGCGCGCGCTTGATCGTATTTTCCGACGGCAACCATCATATGGCCTTGCAGGAAACGCTGCGCGCCTTCGTCGGCAAATTTCCCGCGGTGGACGATGTTTTCTACACTACCACGCCGCCGAGCGTGGCATTGAAAATGCTGCGCGCGGGCTGCCTCGATATCGGAAACTTGCGCTTATCGGTCGCGCCGCATGTGTTTATCAGCCCGCCGTCGGTGCTGGATCAACTGGTCGCGGAAGGACGCATGCTGGGGTACCGGCCCTTCATGCGCAGCCGCGGCGTGGTGCTGCTGGTGCGCCGCGAAAATCCGAAAAACATTGCCGGCTTGGCCGATTT
>DAIAMA010000233.1 GCA_027438535.1 bacterium | reverse complement strand
CCGTTGGTGTTACTGGATCCCCCGCTTGCGCGGGAATGACGGCTGAGCTTAGCCAGCAATCTCTACCCACACCTGCCCATCCACCACACTCACCGCGTAAGTGCGCAGCGGGCAATCCGCCGGTTCGTTCAGCGGTTGGCCGCTGGCGAGGTCGAAGTAGCTGCCGTGCAGTGAGCACTTGATGCGCTTGCCTTGGATGCAGCCGAAGTACAGCGAGTAGTCTTCGTGGCTGCACATTTCGTCGACGCAGTAGTATTGCCCTTCGGCGTTGGCGAGCAGCAGGCGCTTGCCGTCGAGGCTCACGCGCTTCATTTCACCGGGATTGAGTTCGGTGTCAGTAGCGACGGCGCTGCGCATTATTTCACGCGTGCCGCGGCGCGGCCGGAATCGAGCGCGGCGCGTGCTTGTTCGCCCGCCTCGGCCATGGATTTGGCGCGGCCCAGGTGGTGCAGGATGAGCGATGCGCCTAACAAGAGCGAGTCGTAGGTGGCGCCCTTTTCGCCGCCAAGCGCGGCCATGCCGGCCTCGGCAGCGGCTTTGGCGGTAGCGGGGATGTCTGCTGCCATGGCGATTTCATCGGCGACGCCCTTGGTGGGCAGGCCGCCCGGCAGCGGCACGGCGCGCACTTCTTGCACGATGCCCAGATCGGCCGGGTTGATGTCGCGCTCGGCTTCTGCGCCTTTGTCGTGATAGGCGAAGGCTTTACCTGCCTGACGTAGCGAGGGAATAACGCCGCCTTCTACGCCGCGAATAATCAGCGCGGAATCGAAGCCGGCTTCGCGTGCGAGCATGGCATACACCGGCGGATAGGGTTTGTGCACATAGCCGGTGACGAAATGCGTGCGCAGGCGACCGGCGATGGGCTTGGCCAAGACTTCCACGGTGGTGAGCACTTGGCGCTTGATCATGCGCGCGCGGGTCTCAACCAGATCGTGCAGCTTGGGGCAGAACTGCGCTTGATCGATATAAGTCCAACCGAGCGCCGGATCGGACAATCGACGCGCGGCGGCAGCGGGATCGAGATCGACATTCACGCCGGCGGCGCGCAGCACGTGGCGCGCGGTCACGCCATATTTCGGGCCGACGGCTTCCAGCGCGTGGCTGACGGCGGGCACGCCAAGCTCGGCCAGCAGCGGCGCGAGAAAAGGCGCTGCGGGCAGGCAGCGGTTGTAGCCGTCGTAGGGGTCGGCGATGTCGACCACATCATCCACCTCGGCCGTCACGCGCAGCGTGGCTTCCAGTACGGCATCCAGCACGCCGTTGTTTTCGTCTGCGGTTTCGCGCTTCATGCGCAGCGCGATGAAAAAGATGCCGACCTGTATCGGGTCGATCTGGCCGTCCAGGATCGCCTTCATGCCCAGATAGGCTTCTTCGCGCGAAATGTTTTTCGAGAGCTCCGGTCCAGTGGCGATGCGCTGGATGATCGAATGCATGATGCGTTTAGGGTCTTGGCTGGCGAGTGAGAGATTGGACATGGCGGCTCCTTAAGACGGGCAACAGGCTAATGCTTCGGGGGCAGCGGCGCAACTACTCCGATGGCTAGAGCTAGTGCATGGTCGCGCCGCAACAATGCTTGTATTTCTTGCCGCTGCCGCAGGGGCAAGGATCGTTACGGCCGATCTTGATGCTGCGCGCCGGCTCGGGTGCTTGGCGGCGCTGCAATATGTCGGCAATGCTAAGCCCCAGCAGGGCATATCGGTGCAGCGCTTCGGGAAAGATTTCCAGCATGTGCGCCGCCAGTTCGTCCAGCGGCTTATCCGTGGCTTGCATCTGCTCTTGGTAGGCCTGTGCCAAGTCGCGGCTGGCGAAGAAGGTGAGCACCATCATGCAAGCACCCATATCTTCGTTTAGGTCTTCCGGCGTATAGGCGTCCCACAGTTCGCTGAGGTAATCGTGGCCCATGCCGAAGCCACGCGCCCATTGACTGATCGGGGCGTCGGGTTCGAGATTGCTCGGTATGGCCCGCCGCGCTTCGCACTGCGGCGGTAGCGCGGGCTGTTTGTTTTGTACGCCCTGGTTGATGTGGTTGTAGAGCGCCATGATCGTCGCGAGAATTTGCTGCGCTTGTTCGAGGTTTTGATAGCCCGCGTCTTTGTCGCCGAATACCAGCGGCAGCCAATCGGAGGGCGACACCATTTCCGGTGAACAGCAGATCGCGAATAAAAATCCGGCTAATTCGGCATAGCTGAGCGTGCCGGCCGGGCGCTCCGGCGCGGCGAGAAAGTGGCGTAGCTGCTCGGCCTGGCTGAGTGTAAAAAGTGGTTGGGTAATCATGCGTCAAATAGCGCGAAATGTTAATTCGACCTACTCATCTAATCGCCCATGCCGCCAAACCCAGGGCGGTGTTGGGTTCGTGCTGTTCCAAAGGCCCAAGCGATGAATTTTTGCGTTGAACTCCGCTTGCCGATAGCCGGTTTGCGTTTGCACGGTTAGCCCGGCGGCGTTTTGCCCATACCACCACGCCATGCCGAGACGAATTTGCTCTAGCCCAATATCTTTGCCGCCAACGCTTACGATGCAAATCTCGCGTGGCAATCCGGGCTGGTTGCAATTTGCCGTGGCCTGCCGGTCGAGCGCCAAGGCGGCGAGGCTGCTCTTCGCTT
>DAIAMA010000232.1 GCA_027438535.1 bacterium | reverse complement strand
CGTGCCCGGCTCGGAAGGCGCGCTGCCGGACGACCCGGACGAAATCCTGCGCATGGGACAAGCCACCGGCTATCCGGTGATTATCAAAGCCTCCGGCGGCGGGGGCGGGCGCGGCATGCGCGTAGTGCACACCGAATCCAATTTGCTTAATGCCGTTTCCATGACCAAGGCCGAAGCGCAAACCGCGTTCGGCAATCCCGAAGTCTATATGGAGAAGTTTCTCCAAAACCCGCGCCATATCGAAATCCAGATCCTGGCCGACGAGCACGGCAACGCCATCCATCTCGGCGAGCGTGATTGCTCGATGCAGCGCCGCCACCAAAAAATCATCGAAGAAGCGCCCGCGCCGCTGCTCGATACCAAACTGCGCAACAAAATTGGCGAACGCTGCGCCGCGGCCTGCCGCAAAATAAAATACCGCGGCGCCGGCACGTTCGAATTTTTGTACGAGGACGGCGAGTTCTACTTCATCGAGATGAATACCCGGGTGCAAGTGGAACATCCGGTCACCGAGCTGATTACCGGCATCGACATCATTCAAGAGCAAATCCGCGTCGCCGCGGGTGAGCCGCTGCGCTATAAGCAAAAAGAAATCGGATTCCGCGGCCATGCCATCGAATGCCGCATCAACGCCGAAGACCCTTACACCTCGGTGCCTTCGCCGGGCCGGATTACCCCATACCATGCGCCCGGCGGGCCCGGCATCCGCGTCGATTCGCATGTTTACCAAAATTACTATGTGCCGCCCTATTACGACTCCATGATCGGCAAGCTCATTGCCTATGGCGATACCCGTGCCCAAGCCATCGCCCGCATGCGCATCGCCTTATCCGAAATGGTAGTGGAAGGCATCAAAACCAATATCCCGTTGCACCAGGACTTGATGACCGATAGCGCGTTCACGGAAGGCGGCGCGAGCATTCATTATCTGACGCATAAATTGGAAGCATTGAAGAAAGCATGAACGGGCGAGGCATGCCTCGCCCCTACGCCTAATGTGGCAAGTGCTCAAAATCCCCGCCGATCACGCCCACGCCGATCGCTTAAGCGATGCGTTGATGGCATTGGGCGCGCTGTCGGTGAGCATCGAGGACGCCCATGCCGGCACCGATGACGAGCAGCCGATTTTCGGCGAACCAGGCATGGCGCAAGAAACTTGGCACGATAGCCTGATCAGCGCGCTGTTTCCCGAGGCCATCGATCTCGCGCCCATCGTGCGGCAAGCCGCGCACGACCTGGATTTAACGCTTCCCCCGTTCCGCATCGAAGCCTTGCCCGAGCAAGACTGGGTGCGCCTCACCCAAGCGCAATTCGATCCGATTCAAATTTCGCAACGGCTATGGATTGTGCCTTCCTGGCATGTGGCGCCCGACCCCAGCGCGATTATTTTGGTGCTCGATCCCGGACTCGCTTTCGGCACCGGCAGTCATCCGACTACACGTTTATGCCTGCAATGGCTGGATGCGAATATACGCGGCGGCGAATCGGTGCTGGATTACGGCTGCGGTTCGGGCATTCTCGCCATTGCCGCGAAAAAACTTGGCGCGAGCGAAGTCGCGGGCGTCGATATCGACCCGCAAGCGGTGCAAGCGGCGCGCGGCAACGCGGCGCGGAATGATGTCCAACAGACCCATTTCTATTTGCCGGACGCCGCGCCTGAGGCACAATATACCGTGGTGATCGCAAACATCCTCTCCAATCCGCTGAAAGTCCTGGCCCCGATGCTGGCGGCGCGGGTGCGTCCGGGCGGGCAAATCGTGCTCTCCGGCATTCTCGCCGCACAAGCGGAGGAAATGCGCGCGCTGTATGGCGAATGGTTCGCCATGCTTCCCGCCATCCTCGATGCGGGTTGGGCGTGCTTGACGGGCGTGAAGCGATGAGCGCCATGCAGACCACTTGCCCGTCCTGTCACACCGTGTTCCGTGTCAAACCGGAACAGCTCGAAGCCCATGCCGGGAAAGTGCGCTGCGGAAAATGCGCTTATGTGTTCAATGCCTTCGAAACGCTGGTCACGCCGATCGAGACGGTAAGCTTGATGGTGCCGCCCGATGAAGAAGCAGAGGAAGCAGGGACAGGAGCTGAAGCGGAATATATCGAAGTACATGACGTGCGGCCGATGACGATTTCCGCTCCCGCCTCCGCCACTTTTCCGCTACCCACGGATGAGCAAATCGAGCGCGAGGCGGAAGAAATCAACCGCGAGATCGCGGCCAACGCCCACCCGGATTTAATCAGAGAAACGGAATACCCCGCCAGACTCGGTCTGCAAATCACGCCCGAACTGCATCAAAAGCTCGACCACCTGCAACAACAGCTTTCCACCCAGGAAAAGCGCGCGCGCTGGCATTTTTTCGGCTGGGGCGCGGCGATTGCCGTGTTGCTGCTGACGCTGGCCATTCAATCGGCGTACTTTCTGCGCACCCCGATCGCCGCCTATTACCCGCAAGCCAAGCCCTTACTCACGACTTTTTGCCAAGTACTGCACTGCAAAGTCGACTTGCCGGCGCATGCCGATCTCATCAAGCTCGATACCACCGAACTGCAAATCGTCCCCGACCATCCCCATGCCGTCACGCTAAGCGCCAGCCTGCGCAACATCGCTAG
>DAIAMA010000231.1 GCA_027438535.1 bacterium | reverse complement strand
AAGGTTTCCACATCGAGATCGTTGGACGGTTCGTCGAGCAGCAGCACATTGCCGCCGGTGATCAGCGTCTTGGCTAAATGCAAGCGGCCGCGTTCGCCGCCGGAGAGATTGCCGACGTTTTTCTGTTGATCGCTGCCTTTGAAGTTGAAACGGCCGAGATAGGCGCGCGAGGGCGTTTGATATTTGCCGACGGTGAGAATGTCGGCGCCGTTGGCGATTTCTTCGAATACGGTCTTCTTGGCGTCGAGCGCGTCGCGCGATTGATCGACGTAGGAAAGTTTTACCGTGGGGCCGACGACGACTTCGCCGGCATCGGGTTTTTCTTGGCCGGTAATCATGCGGAACAGGGTGGACTTGCCCGCGCCGTTGGGGCCGATGATGCCGACGATGGCGCCGGGCGGAATCTGGAAGCGCAAATTGTCGATCAATAAACGCTCGCCATAGCCCTTGCTCACGCCGTTGAACTCGATGACCTTATCGCCCAAGCGCTCGCCCACCGGAATGAAAATTTCCTGGGTCTCGTTGCGCTTTTGGTAATCCTCGCTGCTGAGTTCATTGAAGCGCGCCAGCCGCGCCTTGCTCTTGGCTTGGCGGCCCTTGGGATTTTGCCGCACCCATTCCAGTTCTTGTTTCATGGCTTTGATGCGCGCGGCTTCTTGCTTGCCCTCGGTCTCCAAGCGCTGTTCTTTTTGCTCCAGCCAGGACGAGTAGTTGCCTTTCCACGGAATGCCGTGGCCGCGATCCAATTCCAGAATCCTCTCGGCGGCGTTATCCAAAAAATAGCGATCATGCGTGACCGCGACCACGGTGCCGGGGAAACGGGTGAGGAATTGCTCCAGCCAGTCCACCGATTCCGCATCGAGATGGTTGGTGGGTTCGTCCAAGAGCAGCATGTCGGGCTTGGAGAGCAGCAATTTGCACAGCGCCACGCGCCGCTTCTCGCCGCCGGAGAGATGGCCGATGTTGGCGTCCCATGCCGGCAGGCGCAGCGCATCGGCGGCGATTTCCAGTTGATGTTCTGCGTCAGAGCCGGAGGCGGCGATGATGGCTTCGTATTTGGCTTGCTCCTCGGCCAGCTTGTCGAAGTCGGCATCCGGCTCGGCATAGGCGGCATACACCGCATCTAATTTGGCTTGCGCTTCGAACACTTCGCCCAAGCCGCCTTCCACTTCCTCGCGCACGGTCTTCGCCGGGTCGAGCTGCGGCTCTTGCGGCAGATAGCCAATGTTGAGATTAGGCATGGCGACCGCTTCGCCCAAGATATCCTTATCCAAGCCCGCCATGATTTTGAGCACGGTGGATTTGCCCGAGCCGTTCAGGCCCAGCACGCCGATCTTGGCGCCGGGAAAAAAGGAAAGCGAGATGTCCTTGAGAATTTGGCGCTTGGGCGGCACGATCTTGCCCACGCGATTCATGGTGAAAACGTATTGAGCCATTGGGTTTCGTCGCGAAATAAAAAGGGATATTTTACCCGATCGCGGCTTCCGCTATCGGCTTTCTGCCCGGGGATCGGCGCCGCAAATAAAAAAGCCCGCTTTGCGCGGGCTTGCCGGAGTTCAGAAGCGCGTCGTGATATACACCCAAGCATCGGGCAGCCGCTGCGTGATCTGCGCCTCCAACCACTTATCGGCTCCGGCTAGAATTGCCACGCCCGTCAAGATGATCAGAACCGCGAAACCCGTCTTGAGCGCGTTGATGTGGCTCAGCACCCAGTCGCGCGAGCGGGAAAATCCGGCGCGCGTCGCATAGGCGATCGCGACCAGCGGCACGGCGGCGCCCAAGCCGAACAGGCCGAGTATCGCGGCGCCATCGGGCGCATTACCTTTGGTCGCCACCAGCGTCAGCGCGGAGGCGAGCAGCGGGCCGGAGCAGGGGCTCCATACCATGCCGAGCAGCGCGCCGAGCGCGAAGGCGCCCGCCAGCGAGCCGCCGTTGACATGGCCGGAGGCCTGGTTCGCGATGCTGGATAGCGGGCTGATGAGTTGCGTGAAGCGATTGTTGAGCGCCGGCACCAGCATCACCACGCCGAATGCGATGAGCAGCCACGCACCGGCCAGGCGGATGGCGTCGGCGTCGATTCCCAGTGCCGCGCCCAACGCGCCGACCAGTAAGCCCATCAATGCGAACGAGACGACCATCCCGGCGCCCATCGCCACCGGCGCCAGCCGATTCGTCTGCACGGCGCCGCCCACCACCAGCGGCAAAATGGGAAAGACGCAGGGCGAGAGCGTGGTCAGGCTGCCCGCGATGAAACTCAGGCCCATTTGGGCGACGCTAATACTCATGCGGTGTGCTCCCTTACAGCGCCGAGACGAGTGCGGCGCGGATTTGCTCTACGTCCGACTCGCCCGCGAGACGCGCGGTTTCGTGCTTGCCCTTGAATACGATAATCGTCGATTGGGTGCGTACGCCGAATTGCTTCTTGAGAGCCTTCTCCGTGTCGTAATTGACGACGAATACCGTGATAGCCAGAGCCTTGTCGGCTTTCAGGCCTTCGAGCACTTTGGACTGCGCACGGCAGACCGGGCACCAGTCGGCATGAAAGTGCAGCGCAAGCGGCTGGTTCGCCTGCTGCGCCGCGGCCAGCGCCGCCGCCGTGTAGGGCTTGATTTCCAGCGCGTG
>DAIAMA010000230.1 GCA_027438535.1 bacterium | reverse complement strand
GGCCCCGGTAGCGGCGCATGATTGGCGAGCTTCACGAACAGCGCCAAATCTTCTTGTCGCGTCTGCTTGAGCATGAATTGCTTAAGCGGCTCGCTACCCCGCTCCAGCGCTTCGTTGAAGCTGATTTTATCCGCCATGAACGGCTGATATGCATCCTGATAAATCTTATCCAAGGTGGGCGACATGACAAAAAACGTGAGGAACAAGGAAATGCCCACCAGCACTTGGTTCGGCGGCGATTGCACGGTGCCGAGCGCCTGCCGCAGCAGCGACAAGACGATCACGATACGCAGAAATGCCGTCATCATCAACAGGATGGTCGGGATGAAGGTGAGCGTGGTGAGAAGAATCAGCGTTTGCACGCTAAGGGTATAGGTGGTGCTCCCGCCCGGTCCCGGCGTACTGCTAAACGCCGGAAGGCCGGCGCTTTGCGCCCATGCCAGTAACGGCGTGCCGCACAGCAATGCGAACAGGAGCCAGCGCGTGCGCCGCATCATGCTCCGCCCCGCTTGCGCCACGCCGCTTTGAGCCAGTCGCCGAATCCGGGCTGCTGGATAAAATGGGAAACTGCTTGCTCGGGATGGGCCGGGCGCGACATGCTATGCACGGCTGTCACCTGGCCCGGCGCCACGCCGATAATGAGCCAGGTATCGCCCACTTCGACCAACACCAGCCGCTCGCGCTGACCGACCATCACCCCGCCCAGCACGCGCATCGCGCCACCCGGCCCGATTTGCGTCGGGCCAAAGCGGCGCATGAGCCACGCACTGCCGGCAATCGCGGCAAGCACCAGGATGAGCGCGAGCACGACCTGCACCAAGCCGCCGAACACCGGCACCGGCGGCACGGCCGTATCCGCCGCCCATACCATCAAAGGAGAAAAGAAGAGTGAGCCGGACAGGAACCACCGCACAAAGATCACCGCTGCAGTTTGCGGATACGCTCCGACGGAGTAATGATATCGGTTAGCCGGATACCGAATTTTTCGTTGACCACCACCACCTCGCCTTGCGCCACCAAAGTACCGTTCACCAGCACGCTCATCGGTTCGCCGGCGAGCCCCTCCAACTCGACTATCGAGCCTTGAGCCAGTTGAAGTAAACTGCGAATCGCGATTTTGGTACGCCCCAATTCCACGGTCAGATTCACCGGAATATCGAGAATCATATCGAGATTATTGGCCGCGGGCTGGATGGGAGCGTCCCCCGCCGTATCGAATACCGGCATTTGCGCCGGCTGCGCCGCGGCTTGTTCGGCAAGCGCCGCACCCCAATCCGCATCGGCAGCGCCCGCCGCGGGCGCGGTGGTATCTTGCTCGGCCATGGCTGAAGCCCAATCGTCCGCGGATATTTGCTCTTTATCTTCCGCCATTGCCGCCTCCGATCGTGTCGGCCTAACTCTCGGCCGTGTTGAGGACCCGCTTTACCTTCACCGCGTATTGGCCGTTGCGCTCACCATATTGGCATTCTAGCACCGGCACGCCGCCGATCTCCGCGGTAATCGTGTCAGGAATATGCAGCGGAATGATATCCCCAACCTTCATCGCCATCACTTCTCGCAAGGTCAAAGAGGAGGTGCCCAGATCCGCCACCAAATCCACTTCCGCGTTTTGC
The DNA here is from genome assembly GCA_027438535.1 of bacterium. Classification (GTDB taxonomy): domain Bacteria; phylum Pseudomonadota; class Gammaproteobacteria; order Burkholderiales; family Thiobacteraceae; genus RBG-16-58-11. The sequence goes on along the minus strand of DAIAMA010000230.1, from coordinate 1,031 downwards.
ACTTGCTGCGCCATGAGCCGCAGCCAGCGATCATCCACTTCGAGCCGCTCGCCCTGCATGCTGCTGGTCAGGACATCGCGAATCGGTTCGATCATAGCATAGGGGGTACACACGTGGAAGTCGCCGCCGCCTTCGCCCAGTTCGATGTTGAACGTGGTTACCACGACCACTTCGCTCGGCGTCGCGATATTGGCAAACTGCGGATTCATTTCCGAACGTATATACTCGAATTCGATCGGATATACCGGATCCCAGGATTTCTTATACTCGGTCAATACCACTTCGAGCAAACGCTGAATCACGCGCTGCTCGGTCGGCGTGAAGTCGCGACCTTCCACACGCATGTGGAACCGGCCGTCGCCACCGAACAAATTGTCCACGATCAGGAACACCAAGTTGGGATCGAAAATGAGCAAGGCCGTGCCGCGCAGCGGCTTGAAGCGCACCAGATTCAAATTGGTGGGCACCACCAGGTTGCGCACGAACTCGCTGTATTTGACGACTTTAACCGGGCTGACGGAGATTTCCGCGCTGCGCCGCATGAAGTTAAACAAGCCGATGCGGAACATGCGCGCAAAACGCTCGTTGATGATTTCGAGCGTCGGCATGCGCCCGCGCACGATGCGCTCTTGCTTGCCTATATCGTAAGTGCGAGCAGCGGAATCGTCTTCCTGCGCCCCTTCTTCCTCGGCCTCGCCCAATACGCCTTTTAACAGCGCATCGACCTCGTCCTGGGAAAGAATTTCTTCAGCCATGGCTTCCTGCTATTGGATCACGAAAGAAGTGAAATACACGCCCACCACGCCATTTTTCTTGGGGTCCGTGGCATGGATAATCTTATTCATCTGCTCGCCGATTTCCGCGGCGAGTTTTTGCTTACCCGCGACCGTCACCAGATCATTCTGCGTTTTACTCGACATCAGCAGCAGAAGCGCATTGCGTATCTCGGGACCATACAGCTTCAGCGCCTCATTGACCTTTTCTTCCGCTATCTTGAGCTGGACTTCCGTCTGCAGATAATGATCTTCGCT
>DAIAMA010000022.1 GCA_027438535.1 bacterium | reverse complement strand
GCGCGTTGTGCCGCGGTGTTAAATGCATCGTAGGCGTCCGGCACATTGCAAGACTAATATACGAGGCACACATGCAAGCTATTCTTGACGCACTCGGACGCGGGTTCAAAAGCCTGCTGACGCCTAAAATGCTGGCATTGACCCTATGGCCGATGTTGCTGGCCTTGTTGTTTTGGGGTGGTCTGGCCTGGCTCTTCTGGGATCAGTGGGCCGGCGATCTGACCACGCTGGCGCAGCAGAGCGGCATCGAAGATAGGCTAGTGCAATGGGGTTTCGTCTGGCTTGCGCATTGGCTGATCGTGGCGCTGCTGCTGTCCTTGCTGCTGCCCGCAGTGTATGTGTCTTCGCTGGTGTTTACCTCGCTATTCGCGATGCCGGTGATGCTGAAATTCGTGGTCGCGCGCGACTACCCCGATTTGGAAATGAAACATGGCGGCACCTTCATGGGCAGCATTTGGAACAGTCTCATCGTGGTGGTGATCTATCTGGTGCTATGGATTGTGACGCTGCCGCTGTGGCTGATTCCGTTCGGCGCGCTGATCATCCCGATCCTGCTTTCAGCCTATCTTAACCAGCGCCTGTTTTCTTACGACGCGCTGATGGACCATGCGAGCCGCGAGGAGTTCGAGCAAATTCAAGCGCGGATGCAAGGCGAATCATTCGGCTTGGGCGCAATCCTCGGATTCGCGCACTACATTCCGGTTTTGAATTTCTTCACGCCGATTTATATCGGGCTGGCGTACATTCATTTTTGTTTGGGGCAGTTGCGGCGGCTGCGGGAAAATACAGGGAAAGCCTGAACCATGGGGTTCTCAGGGGTACGGAGGCGGTAATAGACTGTGACTTGTTAGGATTGCCTATGCTAAATGGTTTTGTGCGCCAAGTTGTTTTGCTGTCTGCGCTAGCACTGCTTGGTGGTTGTGCGACTTATGACGCAAACGACTATTACGATCCAAACGCAATTGAGAAGCTTGGTCGCATAACTAAAAAAACGGTTGCTCGTGTTGAACCGGCACGCTCGGGAGAAGTCTCACCCCCCATTTTCCTTCCGCTAAAAGGCCTGATGATGGTTATTCCGCAATTCCCCGGTGAATCTCCTGGCAGCATGAATATTTACGAGTATGTGATAACGCTGTCACCGAGCCAAGTGGTATCCGTATTTAGCGAATATCCGGCATTCAACGTAGGGGATTGTGTAAAAGTTTTTTTGTCAGAAAAGCCTTCCTATCCACGCATGACGCTTGGCTCTGGCTGCAATAAATAGATGCGACACTAGTGGTTGGCGAGATAGAAACAAAAAAGCCTGATGTATGGGTAGCACTGAAACAGACTTTATTTTTATTTCGTAGACCCTGAGTTCGTGGTGATCTTGTTTTCCCATCACTCACGGCAGCTATTTATCGGCTTTATCCTCGATGCCCAATTCCTGAACCTTGCGCGTGAGCGTATTGCGGCCGAGGCCCAAGAGATTCGCCGCTTCGATGCGCCGGCCACCGGTGTGCGCCAGCGCCTTGACGATGCAGGTGCGCTCGAAATCCGCCACCAAGGTATCCATGATGGCGCTCTCGCCGTGATTGAGCCGGGTTTCGAGTTCTTTCTCTAGCGCGGCAATCCAATTTTGTCCCAGATTGGACGTCGGCTCGTTTTTCAATTCCGGCGGCAAGTCGGCGACATCGACGTTTTGCCCCGGCGCCATCACGGTGAGCCAGTGGCAGACGTTTTCCAATTGCCGCACATTGCCGGTCCAATCGAGCGACTGCAAATACTTCATCGCATTGTCGGAAAGTTTTTTTCCTTCCACGCCGAGTTCCTGCGCGCTTTTCGCCAGAAAGTGTTTGGCCAGCAGCGGCACGTCTTCGCGCCGCTCGCGCAACGAAGGCAGGCGTAGGCGAATCACGTTCAAGCGGTGAAATAGGTCTTCGCGGAATAGTCCTTGCTTGACGCGATCCTCTAAGTTTTGGTGAGTCGCGGCGATCACGCGCACATTGGCCTTGATCGGCTGGTGGCCGCCGACGCGGTAGAACTGGCCATCGGACAGCACGCGCAGCAAGCGCGTTTGCAGATCCGGCGGCATGTCGCCGATCTCATCCAAAAATAGCGTGCCGCCGTCGGCTTGCTCGAAACGGCCGCGGCGCATGGCTTGCGCGCCGGTGAAAGCGCCGCGCTCATGGCCGAACAATTCCGATTCCAGCAAGTCTTTCGGGATCGCGGCGGTGTTGATGGCGATGAAGGGTTTGTCGCGGCGCGGGCTGTGGCGATGCAGTGCGCGCGCCACCAATTCCTTGCCGGTTCCCGATTCGCCATTGATCAGCACTGTGGCATGCGATTGCGCGAGCCGGCCGATGGCGCGAAATACTTCTTGCATCGACGGCGCTTGGCCGAGAATTTCTTGCGCGCCTTCCACCGTCTCCGCCGCGTCTTGCCCGCGCCGGCTTTCGTCCAAGGCGCGGCGAATGAGCTCCACCGCATGATCGACGTCGAACGGTTTGGCGAGATATTCGAACGCGCCGCCCTGAAATGCGGCTACCGCGGAATCGAGATCGGAGTAAGCGGTCATGATAATAACCGGAATGCCGGGATGCTGTTCCTTGATCGTTTGCAGCAAATCGAGGCCGGAGCCGCCGGGCATGCGGATATCGCTCACCACGACTTGCGGTGTGCTGCGCGCCAATTCGTTGAGCGCTTCTTTAGCCGATCCGAAGGACTTGAATTCCAAGTTCTCCCGCGCGAGCGCTTTTTCGAACACCCAGCGGATGGAGCGGTCGTCGTCGATGATCCAGATTGCTTGTGTATTTACCATAGTGGCTTCTTAGCGTGTGTCCAAATGATTGTAAGGCAGCAATACGGTGAAGCAAGTATGACCGGGCTGGCTTTCACAATCGATGCTGCCGCCATGGTGCGCGACATAGGTTTGGGCGATGGTGAGGCCAAGCCCCGTGCCGTCTTCCTTGCTGGTGACCAGCGGATAAAAAATCTGTTCCCGGAGCGCATCCGGGATACCGGGGCCGTTATCGATGATTTTCAGCTCCAAGGCCATGCGGTGGCTTTTCTTCGCCAGCGTGACATGGCGCGCGATGCGCGTGCGGAAAATCACATTGCCCCGGCCTTGCATCGCCTGCACCGCGTTGCGCACGATATTCAGCACGATCTGGATCAGTTGTTCGTGATCCGCCATCAGTTCCGGCAAGCTGGTGTCGTAGTCGCGCCGCAGCGAGAGGCCCTCCGGGTGTTCCGCGAGGATCAAGCTGCGCACGCGCTCCAATACCTCGTGCATGTTGACCGGCGTGAGTTTGGTGGCGCGGCTCGGCGCGAGCAGCCGGTCCATGAGCGATTGCAGGCGGTCGGCTTCTTTGATGATGACTTGGGTGTATTCGCGCAAACCCGGTTTGGGGAGTTCGTGCTCCAAGAGCTGCGCCGCGCCACGGATGCCGCCCAGCGGGTTTTTGATTTCGTGCGCGAGATTGCGCAGCAGTTCGCGGTTGTATTGTTGCTGAATTTGCATGCGCTCTTCGCGCGCGATCTTGAGGTGCTTGTCGATCTGGTGGAATTCGAGCAGCAAGTGCGGCCCATTGTCGAATACGCGGCTGACGGTCAGGCTCACTTGATAGGTGTTGGCGGCGGTGGAAAGCGTCAATTCATGCTCGGTATAGCTTGTACCGCTAACGAAGGCGGCCTCGGTGGCGGCGATCAGACCGCCGGTTTCGAGGAAGATCTGATTCACCGGCGTGCCGAGCACGGTTTTGCTGCTGAACTCGAATAGATTTTCCGCCGCCGGATTGGCATAGCGCACGCGAAAATCCTGGTCGAGCGCCAGCACGGCGGTGGAAAGATGCTCAAGTCCGAGCGGAGGCAGTGAGTTCATGCGCGTGCAGTCCTGTTGCTTTCCTGAAAGATGCGCGGCGCAATCGGGCGCCATGCTTCGGGATTCCCTGGTTAATTGAGCAATAACCGGGCCAGGACATAAGGATAGCGCGAAAGCTTATTTCAGGTCGCCGAGTTCTTTCTTCAGGGCGGTGATGTTTTTCTCGTGCAGGGAGACGTTTTCTTTGAGCTTTTTAACCCGGTCGAGGTATTTTTGATAATTGCGCGCCTCATCGCCGAGGCGTGTCGCTTCGCCGTCCTTCAGCGCTTTTTGCGCGTCCGACAAGGCTTTTTCTTCGGTCGTGAGTTCGTCTTGGAGAATTTGTTTGCGCATGTCGTCGCGCTTCTTCTGCGTTTGATTATCCACGCGTGGAAAATTTGCCGGACCGGTGTTGTTGCGCGTTTTGGCGGCGGAGATCGGGTCGAGGTCGAGTTTCTTCGCGCCTTTTTTGGGGATATTGGTATAGGTGACACGACCGCTTTCGTCTACGTACTTGTAGATTTCAGCGGAAGCGGGGAGCAAAACAAACGCAGTAGTGAATAGGAGCGCGATACGCAAGACATTCACGGTTTAGTATCCAAGCTGGCAAGTTCGGCCCGGAGCTTTTCCAGGTTTTTTTCGTGCAGCGCGACTTCGGCATTGAGTTTTTTCATTTTTTCTTCGTAGGCGGCGACGTTGCGGCGGGTTTCGGTGATGGTCACGGGCTTACCGTTCTTCCCCATCACAGTCTTGGTATGGCGGTAAATGTCGGGCATTTCCGCGCCTTCCTTGGCGGCGGTCTTCGCCGCCGCCAGCGCTTTTTCTTCTTTGGCGATCGCTTCTTGCAGCGCTTGCTTACGCTGCGCAATGTCTGCTTTTGGCGCGGGCTGGGCCGGGGCTTGCGGCGGCGGAGCTTTGGGTTCCGGGAAGGTGGAAAGCGGAGGTAAATCGACTTTTTTCCCGCCCTTGAGCGGCTTGTTGGAATAGGTGACGTTGCCGTGCTTATCCACTTGCTTATAAATTTCCTCGGCGGCTTGCGCGCCGGCGGCAAGGGTGAGCGAAGTGGCGCTCAGCAGGAGCAGCAGCGGGAATGTATGCGATATTCTCATGGTATGTGGCCCCGAGTGTATGCCACCGCAATCGGCTTTGCAATGCGGCCATTGAGGGGATAAACGAAATTTCATGCGTTGCGTTGACGCAATGAAAAAGGGCGGCACGCGGCCGCCCTCGAGATCGATGCCGTCCTGGATTACAGGCTGTAGTACAGCGCGTATTCGATCGGATGCGTGGTCATGCGATAGCTGGTGACCTCTTCCATCTTCAATTCGATGTAGGCATCCAGCATCTCGTTGGAGAATACGCCGCCGCGGGTGAGGAACTCGCGGTCCTTGTCCAAGTGCTCCAGCGCCATTTCCAGGCTGTGGCAGACTTTCGGAATGGCTTTTTCTTCTTCCGGCGGCAAGTCGTATAGATTTTTATCCATCGCATCGCCGGGATGAATTTTGTTCTGAATGCCATCCAGGCCCGCCATCATCATCGCGGTGAAGGCGAGGTAGGGATTGGCGGTCGGATCCGGGAAGCGCACTTCGATGCGGCGCCCTTTCGGGTTGGACACATAGGGAATACGGATCGAGGCGGAGCGATTGCGTGCCGAGTAAGCCAGCATCACCGGTGCTTCGAAGCCGGGAACCAGGCGCTTGTAAGAGTTGGTGCCGGGATTGGTAATGGCGTTCAGCGCCTTGGCGTGCTTGATGATGCCGCCGATATAGTACAGGCAAAGCTCGGATAAACCGGCGTAGCCGTTGCCCGCGAACAAGTTCTGGCCGCCCTTCCAAATCGACTGATGCACATGCATGCCGGAACCATTGTCGCCGACGATGGGCTTGGGCATAAAGGTCGCAGTCTTGCCGTATTGGTGCGCGACGTTATGCACGACATACTTGAGAATTTGGGTCCAGTCGGCACGCTTCACCAGCGTGTTGAACTTAGTGCCGATTTCGCATTGGCCGGCGGTGGCCACTTCGTGGTGATGCACTTCGACTTCCACGCCGCATTCTTCCAGCGCCAAGCACATGGCGGAACGGATGTCTTGCAAGGAATCGACCGGGGGTACCGGGAAATAGCCGCCTTTGACCGCGGGACGATGGCCGATATTGCCGCCTTCGAATTCCGCCGCCGAAGCCCAGGCTGCTTCCTGCGAGACGACTTTAACCATGGAGCCGGACATGTCCACGCTCCAATGCACAGAGTCGAAAATGAAAAATTCGGGTTCCGGGCCGAAGTAGGCGGTATCGCCGATGCCGGTGGATTTCAGATACGCTTCGCCGCGCTTGGCGATGGAGCGCGGATCGCGGTCGTAGCCCTTCATGTCGGATGGCTCGATCACGTCGCAGGTGACGACCAAGGTGGCTTCTTCGAAGAAGGGATCCATGCGCACGCTATCGGGATCCGGCATCAGCAGCATATCGGACGCTTGAATGCCTTTCCAGCCGGCGATGGAGGAGCCGTCGAACGCATGGCCATGCTCGAATTTGTCCGCCTCGAACTGGTGCGCGGGTACCGTGACGTGCTGTTCCTTGCCGCGGGTATCGGTAAAACGCAGGTCAACGAAACGCACTTCATTGTCCTTTATCATTTTCATCACATCGGCGACCGCCATTTGATCTCTCCTCTAGAGCGTAACTAATTGATTAACAGTTTATAAAACCCAGACTCAGACAGGCTAAAAGCAGAAAGTATGCCACGCGGAAAATGGGAAAAAAGCATTATGCCACAAGCGCTTTTTTCGGGGTAGAGCAAGTGCTTGCACCGCATTTGTGCATTTATTGCCAACTATGCACCAATATGGTGCCCAGCCCGATGTAAGCGCACGGCGGCAAAGATGGTGTCTGCCTGCAAAAAAACACCGAGCTCATCGCGTAGGCGCAGAACCGATTCGGGCTGGCGCCAAAAATCGTCGGGCAGAAATAACTCCGCTTCCACCCGGCCATTGAGATAGTGCAACACAATCCGCTCCGGCGCCGGCAAGGCGCCGCGCAAGGCGGACTGTAAGCGCTGGATGAGCGCGTCGCGGCTGGGTAAATGCGCGGACGGTTTGGCGCTGGCGTCGTCCTCCGGGTCGATGTGCACCATGACATCCAGCACCTCGTGCTGATCCAGCACGGATTTGCGCGCGCGCTCCGCGATATGGTGGCCTTCCGAGACGCTGATACGCGGATCCACCAGAATATGCGCATCCACCAAACCGGAATCGCCCATCTTACGGGTGCGCAATTCGTGCAGCCCGAGCACGCCGGGCGTGGTTTCGATGGTGGCGCGAATCCGTCTTACCGTTTCTTCGTCTAGTGCTGTGTCGATCAATTCCGACAGGGCTTGATAGGCCATTTTCCAACCCATGCGCGCGATCATGAAGGCCACCAATACCGCGGCAATCAGATCGAGAAAGCGGAAGCCCAGTAAATTGCCGCCGATGCCGATTACGACAACTAGCGAGGAAGCCGCGTCGGAGCGTGCATGCCAGGCATTCGCCACCAGCATTTGCGAGCGCAAGCGTTTCGCAATGGCGATCATGTAGCGGAATAAGAGTTCTTTGCCGGCGAGCGTGAGCAGCGCGATATAGAGCGTGGACACATGCACCGGCTGAATCGCGGCGGGATTTTGCAGCTTCATGCCCGCGCTCCACAGCAAGCCTATTCCCAACCCCACCAGCATCGCGCCGAGCAGAAAAGTGGCGGCGGTTTCGATGCGCGCATGGCCATAAGGATGGGTGACGTCGGCCGAACGATTGCTCTTGCGGTTGGCGTAGAGCACCAGGAAATCGGCGATGAGATCGGAGAGCGAGTGCAGGCCGTCGGCGATCAAGGCTTGCGAACGGCCAAAATAACCCACCACGATTTGTAGCGCCGTGAGCACGAGATTTACCCACACGCTGACCCAGGTGGTTTTCTTCGTCTCGTGGTAACGCGGGCTATGGTGCGAGTCGTGGGAATGTGCGGCGGGCAAGATGAGTGGTCTCGGGAGTCGAATTTCTCGCTATACTCGCATTGTATCAGGGTGAATCAAGGAAACCGTAACGATGGGTTCGATCAGTGCCGTCCTGGCGCGCGCTCAGGAGCGCGCCCAGCAGGCTAATTTGCCTTATCACGGCGCGCTGACGCCGCAAGAGGCGCATCTATTGTTGACGCTCGCGCCGCAAGCCAAGCTGGTGGATGTGCGCGCGCGCGCCGAGTGGGATTTGACCGGCGTGATTCCCGGCAGCGTGCAAGTGGAGTGGCAAACCTACCCCGGCTGGCATCCCAACCCGTATTTCATTCAGCAACTCGAGCAGCTCGTGGATAAGGAAGCGCTGCTGATGTTTATCTGCCGCAGCGGCGGTCGCTCGCACAAGGCCGCCGAGGCCGCTGCCCGAGCCGGCTTTCTCGAGTGCTACAACATTCTCGAGGGCTTCGAAGGCGATCGCGATAAAGTCACGCAACAGCGCAATATCAATGGCTGGAAAAAAGCCGGATTGCCGTGGGTGCAGAGTTAAGCATGCATGCCCGGATTGGCGCCTGGACGTTCTCACCCAATTCAAAAAATAGTCATTCTGCTTGATCGTGCCTCAATATCTTCCCAGGCGGTCGCGGCATTGCTTGTCTCTCCAAATATGGAAGCGACACGCAGTTTTTTGGGCAGGCGCCACCGGCGTGGCGGGCACGGCGATTTTGTTTGCCTGGGGCAGCGAATATGCAAACGAATTATTTCACCGGGCGGTGATGGTTTCGTCGTGGCTTCCCTTGCTGGTCGCGCCTTTGGGCTTAGCCGCGGTGGCTTATATTACGCATCGCTTTTTCCCCGGTTCGCAGGGGAGCGGTATTCCGCAAACGATCGCGGCGCTGCATATGCGAGATGCGGCTTGTCGCGATGCGGTGTTATCGCCGCGAATCGCTATCGGTAAAATTTTTCTGACTTTCCTCGGACTCGCATCCGGCGCATCGGTTGGCCGCGAAGGCCCGACGGTGCAAATCGGCGCTTCCATCATGCATGCGCTGGGCGGATGGGCGCGCTTCTCGCGCATCGAGGTTGAGCGCGGCCTCATTTTGGCCGGGGGGGCAGCCGGTATTTCCGCGGCATTCAACACGCCGCTCGCCGGGATCATGTTCGCGATTGAGGAAATGAGCGGTTCTTTCGAGCAGCGTACCAGCGGCACGGTACTGATAGCGGTGGTCGTTTCCGGAATTACCTCGCTAGCGGTAATGGGGAATTATGCGTATTTTGGCCATACCGCCGCAGGGCTGGATTTCAATCGAGGCTGGATCGCCGTCCTAGTCTGCGGGGTAACGGGGGGATTGCTGGGCGGCTTGTTTAGCCGAGTGCTGATTTTTGCCTCGTCGGGTAATTTGCCGGGGAAAATGGGGGCGTTCATGCGCGCACGGCCGGTTCTCTTCGCCGCTTTTTGCGGTTTTGTGCTGGCGCTTATTGGATTTTTATCGAACAGCACGACCTACGGCACGGGCTATCATGAAGCGCGGAATATCCTGGAAGGAACGGGGACGTTGGCGCCGACTTACGGCATACTGAAAATGCTAGCGACGATTGTATCGTACCTAAGCGGAATCCCCGGCGGCCTGTTCGCGCCTTCGCTGGCGGTTGGAGCGGGTTTCGGCGCCAATTTGGCCGCGATATTGCCTTATGCGCCGGCAGGCGCGGTGATCACGTTGGGAATGGTGGCGTATTTCGCCGGCGTAGTGCAGGCGCCGATTACCGCGTTTGTCATCGTGATGGAAATGACGGACGATCATGCGATGCTGTTACCGCTGATGGCGGCTGCGTTGATTGCCTCGGCCATGTCGCGTTTGGTTTGCCGCCGCCCGCTGTACAAGGCATTGGCTAAAAACTTTCTGCAGCGAACATCGCGGTAAGGTGGCGCGATGTTCGTGCCGTAGGCGGTTTACAATGCGCTATCTAGGAATCAAGTCTGCGTATTGAAAATGAAGCCGAATGACTGATCGCTACGCCGTTATCGGCAACCCCATCGGACACAGCAAGTCCCCCCTGATCCATGCCGCGTTCGCCAAGCAAACGGGGCAGGCGCTCGCTTATAGCGCGTTGCTCGCGCCGCTGGATGGCTTTGCGCAAGCGGTGGATGCGTTTCGCGCCGCGGGCGGGCGCGGCCTGAATGTCACCATTCCGTTTAAGCTCGATGCGTACCAGTATGCGAACGATTTGACCGAGCGCGCGAAGCACGCGCAAGCGGTCAATACCCTGAAAATCGAAGGCGCGCGCGTGCTGGGCGACAACACCGACGGCGCGGGCTTGGTGCGCGATATCGAACACAATCTCGGCTTTGGCCTCGCCGGCAAAACGGTGTTGGTGATGGGCGCGGGCGGCGCGGCGCGCGGCGTGTTGCTGCCCTTGCTGGCATGTAAACCTAGCGCGCTCACCATCGCCAATCGCACGCCGCAAAAAGCGATCGATCTCGCGCAGCGCTTCGCCGCGCACGGCACTGTGCGCGCCAGCAATTATGCCGGTCTCGCCGGCGATCGTTACGATCTTATCGTTAATGCCACTTCCAGCAGCCTCAACGAGCAACTGCCGCCGCTGCCGCCGCGCCTGTTCGCGCCCGGCGCGCTGGCTTATGACTTGATGTACGGCAAGGGACTCACTCCCTTTCTCGCGTTCGCCGAAGCCAATCACGCGCAAATCCTGGCCGATGGCCTGGGCATGCTGGTGGAGCAAGCGGCGGAATCGTTTTACGTGTGGCGCGGCGTGCGGCCCGAGACGCAGCCGGTGATGGCGCTGTTGAGAAATGCCGCGTAGCCCGTCAAGACGCCAAGGGAGTTTTTGTTCGTGAGCCGATTTTTAAAAAAGGTCTGGCGCTGGTTGTGGCGCGGTATCGCGCTGATGTTCGTCTTGGTGCTCGCATACGAGCTATGGATCTTCGCGCATGTGTGGTGGTATGTGGATCACAATCCCTCCGCCACGGCCTTCATGGAACGGCGGCTGGCGCAGTTGCAAGAAAAGCTGGGCGAGGATGCGGAGTTGAAATACCGCTGGGTGCCTTACGATAAAATTTCCATCCATCTTAAGCGCGCGCTGATCGCAGCCGAGGACGCGCGGTTTCTCGAACACGATGGCTTCGATATGGAAGGCATCGAAAAAGCGCTGAAAAAAAACGAGAAGAAAGGCCGAATCGTCGCCGGCGGCTCCACCATCAGCCAGCAGTTGGCGAAAAATTTGTTTCTATCCGGCCAGCGCTCGTATCTGCGCAAAGGCGAGGAAGCGATCATCACCTTGATGCTGGAAAAAATGATGACCAAGCGCCGCATTCTGGAAATTTATATGAACGTCATCGAGTGGGGCGAGGGCGTGTACGGCGCCGAAGCCGCGGCGCGCCACTACTTCAAAACCAGCGCGGCGCATCTCAGCCCGTATCAAGCGGCGCGCCTCGCGGCCATGGTGCCGCGCCCGCGCTTCTTCGAAAAACGCCCGAATTCCCCCTACCTCGCGCGCCACACGGCCACGATCGAGGCGCGCATGGTGCAAGTAGCGGTACCGAAGTAGGAGCGAGGTCTACCTCGTCCGCAGAGGTTGATTCGGGCGCTATCCATCTCGCCCTGCAACGAATACCGCACGGAAACGTAGCGCCGGCTTCC
>DAIAMA010000229.1 GCA_027438535.1 bacterium | reverse complement strand
GAACAGGTTTTGCGCCCCGCCCAGGCTGATGTCGAGACTCACGGTGTCGAATTTGGCCGGGCTCATTTGGCACGCCAGGGCGCGTTTCCAAATCATTTCGTAGAGCTTGGCCTGGTCCGGCGTGAGATATTTTTTCATCTCTTGCGGCGTGCGCTGAATCGACGTCGGGCGCACGGCCTCGTGCGCTTCTTGCGCGTTCTTGGATTTGTTCTTGAAGGTAACGGCGGCTTTCGGCAAATATTCCGGGTCGAAGTTAGCGCTGATGTAGCCGCGAATTTCTTCCAGCGCTTCGGCCGCCAGATTCACCGAATCGGTACGCATATAAGTGATCAAGCCCACCGCGCCGCCGCCGATGTCCACGCCCTCGTATAACTGCTGCGCCACGCGCATGGCGCGGTCGGCGGAAAAACCAAGCTTGCGCACCGCTTCTTGCTGCAAGGTAGAGGTGGTGAACGGCGCGGCCGCTTGCCGCGTTTTCTTGCGCTTTTCTACGGCCTCGATCTTGGCTTTGTCGCCGGCGGCTTTGAGCTTGGCGAGCACCTCATCGCTCGCGCCCGCGTTGCCGATGGCAAATTGATCGAGCTTTTTACCTTCGAATTGGAACAGCTTGGCGGAGAACTTCTGCTTGCCCTTGCGTGAATCGAGATGCACGCTCCAATATTCTTGCGTGATAAAGGCTTCGATTTCCAGCTCGCGCTCGACGATCAGGCGCAGTGCCGGACTTTGTACGCGTCCGGCGGAGAGCCCGCGCCGGATCTTGCGCCACAATAGCGGCGAGAGATTGAAGCCCACCAGATAATCCAGCGCGCGCCGCGCTTGCTGCGCATTCACCAAAGGCATGGCAATATCGCGCGGCGCCTCGATCGCGGCTTTTACCGCATTCTGGGTAATCTCATAGAACACCACGCGCTTGAGCGGCTTGTTCTTAATCAGCTTTTTCTCTTTGAGCAGCTCGGCGATGTGCCAGGCAATCGCTTCACCTTCGCGATCCGGGTCGGTCGCGATCAGGATTTGATCCGCGCCCTTGACCGCCTTGGTCATCACATCCACGTGCTTGGCGTTGCGTTCGACCAATTGGTACTTCATGGCGAAGCCGTTTTCGGGATCGACCGCGCCGGTTTTGGGCACGAGATCGCGTACGTGGCCGTAAGAAGCAACGACTTCGTAGCCATCGCCGAGATATTTCTTCAGCGTTTTGGCTTTCGAGGGGGACTCGACTATGAGTAGGCTATAAGGCATGCGCGCGGGTTAAGGTTGTGGCCGAGCGCGGATATTAAGGGGAGACTCTTGCGCGTGGCAAGTAAATGCGGATTAATGAAAACGCGGTTCGGCGTCGCCGGTGAGAAAGTCCTCCATAAAGACATAGTCTTGGCCATGACTCCAGAGCACCATGAGCACGATCCATTTCACGTGCTCCAGGCTCACGTCGGACTCGGCCAAGGCCAGCACGCGGTCAATGACGCACTCGCGCTGAGTAGGGTTGAGAATGCCCGAAACCTCGAGAAAAGTCAGCAGGCCCTGCGCCCGGTGATCCAGCTTGAGTTGTTCTTGGGGTGCGTAACAGCGTGTGGCGCCGCTCGCGGCAAACGATTCCGGATAAGCCGCGTCGGTCGAGAGCCGCTCTAAACCGGTGAACCAGTCGAAAGCGCGGGAAATTTCATCGCTGTCAAAGCCCGCAGCGGAAAGTTCGCGGGCAAGTTTGCCATGGTCTGGTTGGATTTCCACCTCAAAATAATTCTCAAAGAGGTAGACCAGAATGTCGAACATCGATTCTCTCATGGCGGCGGCAGGTCATCTTTTATTGTGTAATCAATTAATTGCTTGGTATAAGCCGCCGGGCAGGGAGGCCACCCGGCCGCTCAACTCGAGTTCCAGCAGGATGGCGCAAACCCGCTCGGCCGTCAACCCTGTACGGCTAACTAGGGTGTCAATCGCACACGGGTTATGCCCTAGCTGCTTTATGAAATCGGGATAGACGGCCTCTTTCTGTGCCGTACCTTGAGTGTGTTCGCTTACTGAAGAAGCGGAATAGCCTAAATCCTCCAAGATATCCTGAGCGTTCTCAACCAGCTTCGCGCCTTGTTTAATCAGGCGGTGGCAGCCCTTGGCAAGCGCGGAGTGAATCGAGCCCGGAAGCGCGAACACTTCCCGCCCCTGCTCCCCAGCCAGCCGCGCGGTAATCAAAGAGCCGCTTTTCAGTGCCGCCTCCACCACCAGCACCCCGCGCGCCAAGCCGCTGATGATGCGATTGCGCTGCGGAAAGTTTTGCGCCATGGAGGGTGTGCCGAGCGGAAACTCGGAGATGATTGCGCCTTGTTCGGCAAGCTGGTGCGCGAGCTCGCGATTGCGCGCCGGATAAATGATGTCCAGACCGGTGCCCACCACCGCGATGGAAGCGGCGCGGCCCTCCAGCCCGCCGCGATGCGCCGCCGCATCGATACCCAGCGCCATGCCGCTCACGATAGTGAGGCCGGCATCGGACAAGACCCGGGCAAACGCCGCGGCATCCTTCTCGCCTTGGGGCGTGGCTTGGCGGCTGCCGACAATGGCGAGCGCCGGCAAGTTGAGTAAATCCAGCCGGCCTTTGATGTAAAACAGGATGCGCCCGACCGCTATGTGGTGGTGAAGGGCGATACGCTCTGGGG
>DAIAMA010000228.1 GCA_027438535.1 bacterium | reverse complement strand
GCTTTCCACACCCGTGGCATAGCGCGCCGACTGCGGGCAATAACCGCAATCTTCGGAACAGCCGCCGGTCTTGATCGATAGCAGCGTGGAGAGTTGCACCGCGTTCGGATCGAACTGGCTGCGATGCACCGTCTGCGCGCGATGCATGAGATCGCTGAACGGCAGCGCGAACAGCGCCTCGACTTGTGCCACGCTCCATGCGTGCTTCATTTGCAACACGGCTTCATTCATTGATAGCTACCTCGATGACTAGATCGCGCCACACCTCGCGGCGCGCCTTAACGATTTCCCACACCGCCGCCGGGACGACACCCAGCGCGATAATCGCCCAAATCGCGAAAACGCCCTTGACCGCACCGAGCCAGCTGATCAAGGGTTGGCCCAGAATCACCATCGCACCGGCCACGCCGTAGAAGCGGTAACCGGCGCGGCGCGTATACCGCGCTACGCGCTCGTCCGGATGGTGCGCATTCGCGGCATACACGAACATGGACGCGCCCACCCAAATCATGAGCAGCGGAAACGGTATCATCACGGCGATAATGCTTGCGAGATTGAATAGTTGGGCCGCAAACCGGCAGCGCTCCGCCGGAATCGATCGCTTAACTCTCATGGGCCGGACACTTTACAAATATGTCGAATAAACTATCGAATAATCAATGATATTTAAGCTTAAGTCAATTCCTGGCATACGGCATATGAACAATAGATTAAAATTTATGCGATGGCTGTTCGAGCAAGATTGCGTGTTGTGCGGCGCGGCCAGCGGTACGCATCTGCTCTGCCCCGCGTGCCACGCCGGCTTGCCGCGCACCACCGCCGGCGCTTGCCCGCGCTGCGCCGCACCCGGCAGCGATGGCCGAGTATGCGGCACTTGCTTGCAACACCCGCCCGCGTTCGATCGCGCCCATGCCGCGCTCGATTACATGTTCCCGGTAGATAAACTGATTCAGGCTTTGAAGTACCGGCACCAGCTCGCGCTCGCGCGCTTGTTCGGCGCGCTCCTGGCGCATGCCGTCCACGCGCAGCCACGCCCGGATTGCCTGCTCCCCATGCCTTTGCACCCGGCACGTCTGCGGGAGCGCGGCTTCAATCAAGCGCACGAAATCGCCAAGGTTAGCGCGCAACGCTTGCGTCTGCCGCTGGCGCCCCATCTCGCCACGCGCATCATCAATACCGGCTCTCAAGCCAAATTGGCGCTGGAAGCGCGCAAGCGCAACGTGACCGGCGCATTCGCGTGTGAGGACGCCGTGCGCGGCCGCCACATCGCGCTCGTCGATGATGTCATGACCAGCGGCGCCACGCTCGATGCATTGGCAAAAACCCTAAAACAAGCCGGCGCGCGCGAGATCAGCATTTGGGTAGTGGCGCGCGCGGCACCGCATAAGTGATACGCCGCCGCGCCCTATGCTATCTTTAAGGCACACACCACAGGCTTCAAGCATGAATGACCCGGCTCTTGAACAGCGCATCACGCAAATTTGCGAACTCGGCTGCACCCGCGTGCGCGAAATTATTGAAGCCTGGACACAAGGCCAAGCCACTCCCGAGAGCAACGGTTTGAGTCTCGGTGCTCGTGCGCAAGTGCTGGCCGAACTCCAAGCCATCATGGCCGTGTACGATGCGCGCAACGGCGCTTGCAAGGAGTAAGCGGGCGTTTTAGCGCGGGCGCACCATAAAAAAGGGCGGCTTGCGCCGCCCTAAAAGGGGATACACCGTGGAGCTAAATCAAATACCCAATTCTTTTTTCCAGTAGCTTTCGATCAAGCTGACGGTGCGCTTGGGCAGCGGCACATAGGCCAATTTTTCGGCTTCCGGCTGACCGTGCTTGAGGAACCAGTCGGCGAACTTCAATACTTTTTGATTATTCGCTACCGGGTAATCCTTGCGCATCAGAATATAGGTGGCGGCAGTGATGGGCCAACTATTCGCGCCGGGCTGGTCGGTAAGGATGAGATAAAAATCGCTGACTTTGGAAAAGTCCGCATTGCCCGCGGCGGCCTGGAAGCTGGCCATATCCGGCGTTACCACCTTGTGGTCGGCATTCAGCATGCGCGTGTAGACGAGCTTGGTTTCCATGGTGTATGCATATTCCACGTAGCCAATCGCCCCGGGGATTTGTTTCACATAAGCCGCGACGCCGGCGTTACCTTTGCCGCCCACGCCTTTGGGCCAGGAAACGGAGGTATCAGAACCGACTTTGGTTTTCCATTCCGGGCTGACCTTGGACAGGTAGTTGGTGAAGTTGAAAGTCGTGCCCGAGCCGTCGGAACGGTACACGATGGAAATCGCCGTGTCTGGCAAATTCATGCTTGGGTTCAGGGCATGGATGGCGGGGTCGTTCCACTTAGTGATCTTGCCCAAGTAGATATCCGCGAGCACGGAACCGTTCAGCACCATCTCGCCGGGTTTCACACCAGGCAGATTAACCACCGGGGTAATGCCGATAATGACGGCAGGAAACTGCGCCAATCCGGAAGCTTTTAACTCATCGGGGGTAAGCGGCTTATCGCTGTTGGCGAAGGCCACCGTCTTGCTCTGAATTTGCTTGATGCCGCCGCCGGAGCCGATCGCCTGGTAATTGATCGCGGTACCGGTTTCTTTCTGATAGGTAGCGGCCCACACGGACAGCACCGGATAAATCGCCGT
>DAIAMA010000227.1 GCA_027438535.1 bacterium | reverse complement strand
ACCGGTAGCCCGGCCAGGTCGACCGGCATGATGGCTTTGGTGCGCGGCGTAATCGCCGCTTCTACTTTGCCCAGGTCGATATTGCGCGTCACCGGATCGATGTCGGCGAACACCGGGCGCGCACCGACGCTGAGAATCACATTCGCCGTGGCCACCCAGGATAGCGGCGTGGTGATCACCTCATCGCCCGGTCCGATGCCGGCCAGACGCAGCGCCACTTCCAGCGTGGCGGTGCCGGAACTGAAGACGCGCACCGTGCGGCCGCCGCAATGCTGCGACAGTGCCGCCTCGAATTCGCGGCACTTCGGCCCGGTGGTGATCCAGCCCGAGCGCAGCACTTCGGCCACGCTGTGGATGGTCGCCTCGTCGATGGAGGGCCGGGTAAAAGGTAGAAAACTCATGCAGTGCGCGCCACGATGTAGACGCCGAGAATAATGACGCCGATGCCGATCAAGCGCGTAATGCTGACTGCTTCGCCGAAGAAATACCAGGCAGCGAGGGCGTTGACGACGTAGCCCACCGAGAGCATGGGATAAGCGATGCTGACTTCGACCCGCGACAGCGCCATGATCCATACCACCAAGCTTATCGCGTAGCACACCATGCCCCCGAAAATATGCGGCTCGGTGACGAGTTGCCAGCCCACCGGCAAAATATTCGCCTTGCTGAAGGCGAATTGGCCGATGGCGTTGGTGCCGGCCTTGAGCAGCAATTGCGCGGCGGCGTTCAGCATGACGCCGGTAAAAATCAAACTCCAGCTCAGCAGGCTCATGAGGCATTTACTCCAGGCTGACGGCAACGCGCCGCGTGTCGCGCGCCAATAGCCGCATCGGGATATGTTGCGCGGCAAGCTGCGTGTAATTGTCCGGCGGCATCAGCACCACCGCGCCGCGATATCGCGCGCGATTGGCAAGAAACTCGGCTTCGGTCGGAATCCACTTGTGCGGTTCATGCGCTAAGCCGAAGTCCATTTCGCCTTGATATTCCACCAGGGTGCAGGTGCGTTTAAGGTAGAAGGGCAAGGTTTGATCGTACATATGCAGACAGTAAAAAGGCGTGCCGGCCTTAAGGTGCGGTTTGAGTTGCTGGGCGAAATCATAACTCGAACTGGAGGGGGAGAGCGACTCGTGGCCCGCCAAGACGAGCTGCGTGCTGATTAAGCCCACGGCGGCAACCGAGATCACCGCGGCCTCTATGCGCTGGCGCTGGCAGAACCCAATGGCCGCCAGCACCCCCGCGAGCCAGATTGCGGCGGCGGCAAGCAGCCACGGCGCATAGGCGGCATACAGCGGCGCGGGCGTGGCCGGATCGGGGAAATCGCCATACTTGATCGCCACCCCTGCAGTGATCAGCGCGCCCAATAGAAAGGTAAACAACAGTTGCCAGCGCAGTGCGCGCGCCGATACGCGCGTGAGGTAATCGCCGATCAACCAGGCCAGCGCCGGGAAAATCGGCAAGATATACGGCGGCAGCTTGGAATCGGAGACACTGAAGAACAAGAAAATAACCACTGCCCACAGCCACAAAAACCGGCGCGGCTGAAATGCCTTTACCGGCGCTTGCGTGCGCCAGCCTTGCAGCATGGCCGGAGAAAAACTCAGCAACCAAGGCATGAGGCCGAGCGCCAGAATCGGGATGAAGGCATACCAAGGGTGGAAACGCCCATGCACCTTGGTCAGAAAGCGCGTGAAATGTTCATGGATAAAAAAGAACTGAAAAAACTCCGGGTTCGCCAGCGACACGGCGATAAACCACGGCGCGCTGATCAGCAGAAACAGCGCCAAGCCGGCGAGGATATGCAGCCGGCGCCAGAGCGCGAAGTCGCGTTGCATCAGGCTATATGCGACCAGCACCGTACCGGGCAGCACGATGCCGATCAGCCCTTTGCTCAACACCGCCAGCGCCATGGCCGCCCAGGCGAGAAGCATGGCGTTGCGCATGGTGCGGGCGGAGGCGCTGGTTTGCGCGATCAGAAAGCCGGCCAGGGCGAGCATCATAAAAAAGCTGAGCCCCATATCGAGCGTATTGATATGGCCGATGAATACCCACAAGAAACTGCTGCCCAATACCAGCGCGGAATACAGTCCGGCTTGTTCGCCAAACAACCTGCGCCCGACAAAGAAGGCGAGCAACACCCCCGCGTAGCCGCACAGCGCCGACCATAGCCGGGCAGTCCATTCGTGGTCGCCAAACACGGTGAAAGCCGTGGCCGTGGCCCAGTATTGCAGCGCGGGCTTTTCGAAATACTTGATGTCGTTCAAGCGCGGCGTGAGCCAATTGCCGGTAGCCACCATCTCGCGCGGAATTTCCGCATAGCGGCCTTCGTCCGGCTTCACCAGGCGGGGATATTGCAGATTGCTGAACCAGACCAGGGTAAACAGAACGAGCAGAGCGCCGTAGCGCCAGCGGCGGGAAGAGGGCATAAGCGAGGGACTCTATGAAAAGCGGCTATATTAACATGCGGGCGTGATGAGAGAACCAGGCGGGATCGCACCCGCTCTCCGTGGATGGAGCACGTCACGCATTAATGCGCTACGCGGGTTCTGCCGTGAATTCGGGTTGATAGCTCCGCAAGATGCGCGCTTTGGGGTGGAAATCATCAACCTGCCGGCCTATCCAAATGCTCCAGTACCGATGCTGGTTAAGACGCTAGC
>DAIAMA010000226.1 GCA_027438535.1 bacterium | reverse complement strand
GCTCATGCGACAAGCGCGACGCCATATTTTCCAGATAATGGTTGTATTGGCCGAGCCGCTCCAGCACATGGGAAAATCCGCGCGACAAATCGCCGATTTCGTCGTTTGCGCGCGCGCTTTGTTTCAGCCCGCTCACCACGCGCCCCTTGGCGTCGATCGCCGCTTCCGCTTCATCGCGCAGCTTGCGGATGCGGTACGACAGGCGCGAAGCGAACAGCAGCAACACCAGGGTGACGATAAGGAACACCGCCAATACGCTGGTGAATAATTTTTCCAGCGCTTGATTGCGTATCGTCAGCATGGCGTTGGTGGTTTCTTCCACTACCGCCGCGCCCATGACTTGATCCTTGACCCAAATCGGATAGGCGCTGGACACGATGACCGCGTGCTTATCCGCCGTTGCACGCCGCGTGGTTTGCGGCACGCCGTGCAGCGCGCTATCCAATTCTTGAGTTTCGATGCGCGTGGCGTGCGAGCTGTCGTCGGTGAAGTCGTCGGTAGGCTGCTTGAGAATGCGCGCATACAGCGGGCGCAGCGTATGCGCCTCGATGCGCTCGATGAGCGTGGCGGGCCGAGCAGACGGCGCCAAGGCCTGCTGCGCGCGTTTCAGGCTGCCCACTTCGGCGATGACGCGCTGGCTCTTATCCACCACGCGAATCCGGCTGGTGGCGCGTCCCAAACCTTGCACGACTTGCTGAATTTCGGGCGAGGGCACGATCAAACGTCCCATGCCTTCGCGCTGATCGAGCGGGGAGGTTGCCACCCAAGTACTGACGCCGCTTTCCGGCTGCATGACATCGCTGACGCCGAAGGCGAGCTTCTCGCCCAGCAGCGAGAGTGGTATGGCCAATTCCACGTTGTAGCCGCGCGCGGTTTCGCGCCACACCGTGCTGATGCGCGGTTCGGCTTGCGCCAGCATGAGCTGGCCGTCTTGGTATTGCAGGTTATACGCCACACCGCTGCCGGGGCGCAGCGGGCTGACCGCGTAGCGCTTGAATTCACCTTCGGGGGTGGTGAGCGCGAACTCGATATGATCCGCTTGCGCGATGAAGGCTTGCTGCGGCGCGCGGTAATTCACTTGTGCATCGGTGACTTCGAGCAAGGCATAGACATAAGCGCCGTATCGGCCGATGCGCAGCTTGAGGGCGGTTGCGCTGGCGGGTTCGGTATCGGGCGGCGGAGTATAGGTATGCGCGACGATCGAGGTTGGCCAACCGTTCGCCGTGGCATCGACGTCGATCGGCGCCGGCAAGGCGAACAGATACAAATCGCCCGGCTCGTTCCAGGGTGAGGCATGGCCAGGTTGCGGCTCGAATAGCTGCGGCCGGTCATGCAGGGCGGTCGCCACTGCTTGCGCCGTGGCCGCGACCGATTGCTCCAAGCCCTGGCGCAGAAAGCGCTCCATCTCCTGCACGAAGGACAAGCCGACCCAAGGCACGGCGAGCAGGGTGAGCGCGACCAGCAAGAGTTGGGCGCGGATACCGAAGCGCGGCTTAATCATGCTTTCCAGCGGTAACCCATGCCGTATAAGGTTTCGATCGCATCGAAGGCATTATCCACGGCGGCGAATTTTTTACGCATGCGCTTGATGTGCGAAGTGATGGTGGCATCGTCCACCGTGAGCTTGGCCTCGTGCATCAGCGTGTCGCGGTCTTTCAGGTGGCCGGGAAATTTCGCCAGCGCATGCACCATCCAGAATTCGGTGAGCGTCAAGGGCACCGGCTGGCCGTCCCACGTTGCCGCCATGCGCTTCAAATCCAATTGCAGCTTGCCGCGCGCGAGCAACTCCTCGGCGTCGGCATGCATGGCCACCGCGTCCATGCGACGGAATAGCGCGCTGATGCGCGCCAGCAAATGCGGCAGGCTCACGTCTTTGGTGAGGTAATCGTCGGCGCCCATGCGCAGCCCGGCCACGGTATCGAAATCGCTGTCGCGCGCGGTGAGAAAAATAATCGCCAGCGTCTCGGATTTGGCGCGCAAATCGCGGCACAGCGTGAAGCCGCCGTCGATCTCGTCTTGCAGGCCGATGTCGATCAAAGCCAGATCCGGCAGGCGCGCTTGCATGCCGGCCATCGCCTCGCGCCGGCTGGCATAAGCGGCGACCTCGTAACCTTGGCGGCGCAGCGCCTCGGCGTAGTTGGCTCGAATCGCGGGCTCGTCTTCCACAATTGCAATCGTTTTTCCCATGGCGGCGAATATACACGATCCGCGGCGGCGCGCGCAGGGGCCCATTCCTTGCCCGCATTTCGCCATAATTCATCACACCCTTGCCCCGTTTCCTCACGGCAATGCCATGTCTTCGCGCTGCAATAGCAGGGCTGATTTCAGCGTTTTGTCACAAGGGGAAACTTATGGATACACCGCATCGCAGCATGGCATTTAGCCGCGTTGTTTACCTCGATTTTTTGCGCTTTGTTCTGGCCGCTTTGGCCATCGGCTTGGCGGTAGGCATGGTACTCAGCCTTCTGGTGCTGTCGACTGCCGCGGTTGCGCGTGCCGCGCCGCTTGAGGCCGGGGACGCCGCCACCATCGAGAAAGGGGAGGTCAAGCAAGGCGCCTTGCTGCTCAGAACCGACAAGCGTGGCGAGTACGTAGCAGCGCCCATCCTCGCTACCAATGTGCAAATGCAGGTGACCGGCATGGTGGCGCGAGCGCGGGTGACGCAAAAATTCCACAATCCTT
>DAIAMA010000225.1 GCA_027438535.1 bacterium | reverse complement strand
GAGCGTAAATACGGCGATATTGATTTCATCGCCGTCTTGCAAGTGATGGTTTTTGACCAGCTTGCCGTTCACGCGCACGCCATTCGTGCTGCCGAGGTCCTGCAGAAAAGCGTCGTTGCGAATAGTGGTGATGAGCGCATGCTCACCGCTCACGGAAATATGATCGAGCGGGACATCGCTATCGGCACGGCGGCCGATCTTGATGCGCTCGCGATTGAGTTGCCGCTCGCTGAGAGCGTTGCCATGCTGGTCGTACACAATCAGTTTAGACATAATGCTTCCGCCGCCGTATCCGGCGTAGGGAACGTAGTCTACGCTGCCCGCGCCAAAATCAGCGAAATATTATCGTAACCGCCTTTATTGTTGGCGGCATCGATCAAGCGCTGCGCCGCAGCCTCTAAATCGCCGTCGGCATGGTCGATCACGAATCGAATTTCGGTATCGTCCAGCATGTCGAATAAGCCGTCGGAGCACAGCAAAAATACATCCCCGTGCAATACCGGCTGCTCTTGCACATCGACTTCCACGCCCGCGTCCACGCCCAGTGCGCGCGTAATCAGCCCGCGGCTGCCGGCAAGCCGCGCCTGTTCCGGCGTAATCAAGCCATACTCGATTTGTTCTTGCACCACGGTGTGGTCCACCGTCAGTTGCTCGAAATGCCCTTGGCGCAAGCGGTACACCCGCGAATCGCCAATACTGGCAATCGTCACGCGCGCATCCAAAAATAACGCCCCAACCAGCGTGGTGCCCATACCGGAAAGCCGCGGCTGCGCCAAGCTGAGCTGATAAATCTCGCGATTCGCTTTGGCGATCGCGGTACACAAGCGCATGGCGCCACTACTTAACTCGGGTACCGCCTCGTCCGGCGGCAGCGTCAAGGGCAGTTGGCGAAACTCGCTTACCACGATATTGACCGCCATGGCGCTCGCGATTTCGCCGCCATTGCAGCCACCCATGCCATCCGCCAGCAGCATCAACCCGGTATCCGGATCGAAGCCAAGCCTATCCTCGTTGCTGGTCCGTACGCGCCCGGTATCGCTGCGCGCGGCATAGGCAACCGGCGTCATATGCGACGAAGCCAGGCGCCGTTCGGGCGCCAATGTTTGGGCAAGCTCCACGTTCCTCCAGCACCTTGAAATAGATACGCCGCTTCCTCTTTACTAGTGTGTACGCAAAAAACGGCTTTTTAACAGTTAATCATTGTTTATGATGTTCTTGATTTCCCGCCATGCAGCCTATCCGGACAATTACATTGTCATTGTATGGCCATTACCGGCAATTGACAACCGCTTCTTCCAGCCGCTCGACCGCGATAATCTCCATTCCCATAATGGCTTGTTTTGGCTTATTTGCCTTGGGAATAACGGCGCGCGTGAAACCGAGTTTAGCCGCTTCTTTCAGCCGTTCCTGGCCGCGCTGCACCGGCCGCACCTCGCCCGCCAGCCCGATTTCCCCAAATACCACCATTTTCCCGGGCAGCGGCTTATTTTTAAGCGAAGAGACGATTGCCAGCAATACCGCCAAATCCGCCGCCGGCTCGGTGATGCGCACCCCGCCCACGGCATTGACGAACACATCCTGGTCGAAACAGGCGATGCCCGCATGCCGGTGCAACACCGCCAGCAGCATCGCCAAACGGTTTTGTTCCAAACCCACCGACAAGCGGCGCGGATTCGGTGCGTGGGCTTCGTCCACCAGCGCTTGAATCTCCACCAGCAAGGGCCGCGTGCCTTCTTGCGTCACCATCACGCACGAACCGGGGACTTCTTGCCCATGGTGCGAGAGAAACAAAGCGGAAGGGTTGCTCACTTCGCGCAAGCCCTTTTCGGTCATGGCGAACACGCCCAGCTCATTGACCGCGCCAAAGCGATTTTTGAAGGCGCGCACGAGGCGGAAGCTGGAGCTGGTCTCGCCCTCGAAATACAGCACGGTATCGACGATATGCTCCAGCACGCGCGGGCCCGCGAGCGTGCCTTCCTTCGTTACATGGCCGACGAAAATAATCGTGGTACCGGCCTGCTTGGCATAGCGCGTCAACTGCGCCGCGCACTCGCGTACCTGAGCCACGCTGCCGGGCGCGGATTGCAGTGCTTCGGAATAAACGGTTTGAATCGAATCGATCACCGCGACCTGCGGCCGCTCGCGCTTGAGCAGCGCGATAATTTTCTCCAAATTGATTTCGGCGAGCAAGATCACGGCGCTGGCATTCAGGGCCAGCCGCTTGGCGCGCAAGGCGATTTGCTGCGGGGATTCCTCGCCGCTCACATATAATACTTTTTGCGCCACGCTCATATGCGCCAGCGCTTGCAACAATAGCGTCGATTTGCCGATACCCGGGTCGCCGCCGATCAGCACCACCGCGCCTTCCACCAAACCGCCGCCCAACACGCGATCCAACTCCGCCACGCCGGTGGGCGTGCGCGGCACTTCCAGCGCTTCCACCTCGGCCAGGGTTTGCAGCTTGCCGTCCGCCGCCAGTGCGCTATAACGATTGCCGCCGCTGGAAGCCGCGGATTCGGCCACGGTTTCCACCAAGGTGTTCCAAGCATTGCAATGCGGGCATTGGCCTTGCCATTTCAAGCTTTGACCACCGCATTCGGTGCAGACATAGAGGGATTTTGCTTTCGCCATGCGTCATCTCAAGTAAATAAAAGCACATCAATCCCGGAAACGGCTAAGCCTCGACCACCGGTACCCGCTCCGCGCGCGCGCACAGCAATTCATAGCTGATGGTG
>DAIAMA010000224.1 GCA_027438535.1 bacterium | reverse complement strand
AACGCCGGATTGCCCATGCCCAAGGTGTATATCGCGAACGAAGCGCAGCCTAACGCCTTCGCCACCGGCCGCAGCCCCGAACATGCCGCGGTGTGCGCCACCACCGGCATCATACAACTTCTTACCGAGCGCGAATTGCGTGGGGTAATGGCGCACGAGCTAACGCATGTGAAGCATCGCGACACGCTGATCTCCACGATCTCCGCTACCGTCGCCGGAGCGATTTCCATGCTGGCGCAGTTCGGCCTATTCTTCGGCGGACGCTCCTCCAACGATCGCGAGGGCGGCGTGAATCCGCTATTAAGCCTGCTCATCATGATTCTAGCCCCGATCGCCGCGATGCTGATCCAAATGGCGATTTCGCGCGCGCGCGAATTCGAAGCCGACCGCGGCGGCGCCGAAATCAGCAACGATCCGGAGGCGCTCGCTAGCGCACTGCGCAAGATCCACAACTATGCGCACCAGATCCCGAACGACACCGCCGAGCAACACCCGGAAACGGCACAAATGATGATCATCAACCCGCTCTCCGGCAGCGGCATGGGCAATTTGTTCAGCACTCACCCGCAAACCGAGGAACGCATTGCGCGCCTGATGAGCATGGCGCGTGCTTGAGCCGCAAGCGCTGGCCGCCGGCCTGCTGGCGGAAGTGCTGGCGGGGCGCAACCTCAACGAAGCCTTGGCCGATCTTTGGGCGCGCCCACCTGCCCTGCCGCCGCGGACCCGCGGCGCGGTGCAGGACTTAAGTTATGGCGCGCTGCGTTTTTTCTCGCGCTTGGACTTCCTACTGCAAGCCTTGGTCGCCCGTCCGATTGCGCATGAGGGCGTGCGCTGCTTGTTGCTGGTCAGCCTGTATCAATTAAATTACGCCAAGACGCGCCCCTACGCGGTAGTGGATCGCGCCGTGGACGCGGCGCGCGCCATGGACGCGCCGTGGGCGGCGAGCTTCGTGAATGGCGTATTGCGCAACTTCCTGCGCAAGAAGGCCGAACTCCTGCCGCGCGCGGATGCCTTCGAGCCGGCGCGCTATAGCCATCCACAATGGTGGATAGATCGGCTGCGCAGCGAATATCCCCGGGACTGGGCCGCCATTCTCGTCGCCAACAACGGCCACCCGCCGATGACTTTGCGCGTCAATCGACGCCTGACCGACCCCCTGCAATATCTGACGCTGTTGCAACAAGCCGGGCTGGACGCGGATTTGCTCGAAGGCGGCGCGATTCGCCTGAAACAGCCGGTGGGCGTGGATAAGCTGCCGGGCTTCGCGGACGGCTTGGTTTCGGTGCAAGACGGCGGGGCACAGCAAGCCGCGGCTTTGCTCGATCTCGCCCCCGGCCAACGCGTATTGGATGCGTGCGCCGCGCCGGGCGGCAAAGCCGCGCATATTTTAGAAACGACGCAAGTCGATCTCACCGCGCTCGACAAAGACCCCTCGCGGCTGATGCGGGTGGCGGAAAATTTCCGGCGCCTGCGCCTGCAAGGACGGCTTATCGCCGGCGATGCGGCGGCACCGGATACCTGGTGGGACGGCGTGCCGTTCGAGCGCATTCTGGCCGATGTGCCGTGTTCGGCTTCGGGCGTGGTACGGCGGCATCCGGACATTAAATGGCTGCGGCGGCCGCCGGATATCGCGCAATTCGCCGCCGCGCAGCGCACACTCCTCGCTTCCTTGTGGCGCCTACTCGCGCCCGGTGGTAAATTGCTGTACGCGACCTGCTCACTATTTCATGAAGAAAACGAGGAAATCGTCGCCGACTTCGCCGCGAGCCATCCAGATGCCACACGCCTTCCGCTTGCCAATACTCATGGCCAACTGCTCCCCGATGCGGCGCATGACGGATTTTTCTACGCCGCGCTGGAAAAACCGCATTAGCGCATTGATCGCCGCGTTGGCCTTCACTTTCACCAGCCTCGCGCCCGGCGCGGCATACGCCGGCGGCATGACGGTTAAAAACGCGGAACTGGTCGCCAGCGACGACTGGTATTACCTCAACGCCGACTTCGATACCAGCTTAAACCCGGCGCTGGAAGAGGCGTTAAGCAAAGGCATCAGCCTCAATTTCCTGGTGGAGTTCGAGCTGACTCGCCATCGCTGGTATTGGTTTGACGAGTCCGTGGCCACGGTGCGTCAAAATTTGCGCATCAGCTACCACGCGCTTACGCGTCAGTACCATTTTTCCGGTGACAGCGGCAATAAGGCCTTCAACACGCTGACCGAAGCCAAAGAAGAGCTGAACCACATCGCCGACTGGAAGGTGTTGGCCCGCAGTCAATTGAAAAAAGGCACGACCTACAATGCCGCGGTGCGCATGAAGCTCGACGTCAAACAACTGCCGAAACCGCTTCAAATCGAGGCCCTGGGTTCCAAGGACTGGGACCTCGCATCCGAGTGGTATCGCTTCACCGTCACGCCATAACCGCGCGTGTCTAAATTACGCTACGTCGTTCTCGCCTGTGTCGGCCTCGGCGCCGTGCTCTTGTATCTGTTGTCGCGCGCAAGCAGCAATACGGCCTCCTTCGTCTACCACTAATATATTGCTCATGATTCCACTATTATGCCGAAGCTGGTTCAAGGCGCGGTAATTTCACGCAAACGCACGCGCCGCCGCCATCGAGGTTACGGATTTCTATTTCTCCATGGTGCTCTTCTACAAGTTTTTTCACGATAGCCAATCCCAGGCCGGTGCCTTTGGCTTTGGTCGTGACATAGGGCTCGAATACCCGCGCCAGCATTTCCG
>DAIAMA010000223.1 GCA_027438535.1 bacterium | reverse complement strand
CGTGAAGAGGGCGTGGAAGAGGAGAAATGACCATGCCTATCGACGAGCAAAGAAGTGGTAAGGAGCGCCGCAATAGGGAAGACGGCCACAGTCAGCCGCCGTTTTTAACTCAGGAGGGTTTAATCTATTTGGACCGGCGCCAACATCCCGATCGCCGCCAGGCAGAGCTAGAGGCGGCTCTTGCGCGTGGCGACGTGGAAGAAATCGAGTTGAAGCCTGTGCCCTGCGCCTAATTCCCCTAGGCAGTATGGGCGAGCAGTTGGCCGTGCGATGCGCGGCCTTTTTTATGTGCGCCGCCGATACCGCGACGGAATAAGACCGTAGAATGAAAATGGCTTTAAATTTCTGGTGCGAGCGGCTGCTTCCGATCACAATAAAGGCTTGCTTTACAAATCTTGAAGTGTCAAAACCGAAATGGATCGCGATTTTCCGCCCTTGCGCACATTAGAAACCCTCAATTTCGACAATAGCTATGCACGGCTGCCCCAGGCGTTTTACGCCATGCTACCGCCTACGCCCTTGCCCGAGCCTTATCTCGTGAGTTTCAACGAAAGCGCGGCGGCATTGCTCGATCTCGATCCCGTGCAAGCCGCGCGTCCCGCGTTTCTCGACTATTTTGCCGGGCATAAAACCCTGCCGGGCGCGCAACCGCTGGCGATGATTTACGCAGGCCATCAGTTCGGCCACTATGTGCCGCAGCTTGGCGATGGGCGCGCGCTTCTCCTGGGCGAGGTGGTCAACAGCCGCGGCGAGCGCTGGGATTTGCATCTCAAGGGCGCGGGCGAGACGCCGTTTTCGCGCAGCGGCGACGGGCGCGCCGTGCTGCGCTCCAGTATTCGCGAATATCTATGCTGCGAGGCGATGCATGGCTTGGGTATTCCCACCACGCGCGCCTTATGCATCGTCGGCAGCGATATGGAGGTATATCGGGAACAGATCGAGACCGGCGCCGCCCTCTTGCGCATGGCGCCGTCGCATGTGCGCTTCGGCTCGTTCGAGCTGTTTTTCTATCGCGGCCAGCATGCCGAGATCAAGGTTCTCGCCGATTATGTGATCGCGCAGCATTATCCCGAACTGGCCGAGTTATCCGACAAATATCCGCGCTTCCTGCGCGAAGTGGTGTTGCGTACCGCGCGCCTGATGGCGAAGTGGCAGGCGGTAGGTTTCGCGCACGGCGTGATGAATACCGACAATATGTCGATTCTCGGCCTCACGCTGGACTACGGCCCCTACGGCTTTCTCGATCAATTCGACCCCGGTTATATTTGCAACCACTCCGATCACGGCGGGCGTTATGCCTTCGACCGGCAACCGGAGATCGGTGCGTGGAACGTGACTTGCTTGGCACAGGCACTCTCGCCTCTGATGAGCGTAGAACAGGCACAAGAGGCATTGTCGGGGTATAACGATGCGTTTGCCACTCACTATATCGAACTGATGAGCGCGAAATTGGGCATTACACCCGCTCCGGAAGCGGTGCCGCTGATCACTGGGCTATTGGAAATTCTGCAACAGAATCGCGTGGACTACACGATATTTTTCCGCCGCTTGAACCGCTTTATACCGGGCAATCAAAACGCGGCTGTCCGCGATTTGTTTTTGGAACGCGCCGCGTTCGATGCCTGGGCCGCGTTGTATGGCGCCCGCTTGCGGCAGGAAGGTAGCTTGGATATCGAACGTGGCGCGCGCCTCGATGGCGTCAACCCGAAATATATTTTGCGCAATTACATGGCGCAAATCGCCATTCAAAAAGCGGTGCAGGAGCGCGATTACACCGAGGTCGATCGTTTGCTCGCCTTGCTGCGGCACCCCTTTGACGAACATCCCGAGATGGACCGCTATGCCGGCTTCCCCCCCGATTGGGCATCTTCTATCGAAGTGAGCTGTTCATCGTAATTAAATCGGGGTAGAGTGGCGGCTCGAATGAAGTGGCTCGTCATGATGCTCATCCCCTTGTGCCTCGCCGCCTGCGCGAATGATCCGAAGCGTTCGGGCAAGGGCCCGGCTTCCGCCGAATTCACGTTTTCCTCGCTCGCTAAAACCGAAGTCGATCAAATTGCCGATCTGCATTTACAGACGTCGCTGCAACAACTGCGAACACTGGCGGAGAAACTTTACCGGCGTAATCCGCGCGAATGGAGGAAGGGCGGCCAGCCTTCGCTCGAAGCGGCGCTGGCCCGGATATTCGATGGCGATTTCCAGCAGCGCTTTCCCGAGCTCGACAACAAGCGCGGTATCGATGCACTGTATCTCGCGTTTCAAGATGATTTTCGCGGTGATCGCGTGCTGGCCCTGAGCTGGGGGCTGGTGACGATGACCTTGGGGGCTTATAACAACAAGACCGATTTTTATGCCTGGGACGACTTGGATCCGCAAAAACTCTACAATGCTGCGCGCAATTATGAAATCGCGGATTGGAAACTCAGTACCAACCGCGATAGCCAGGGGCAGATATTTTTATTGACGAATGAAATGCAGGGCGAGATACACAATCTGAGTTTTGAGCGCGAATTCGGCAAGCTCATCGCGGAGCAGGACATGATGGCGAAAATCGTCGCCGGCCGTACCAATCGCACCATCGTGCGCGTGATTCAAAGCGTGGCCACGGCGGTATTTATCCCCATCTAAGTGTATGACTGCTTCGACGCCCCGATCCATCCTCATCACTGGCTGCTCCAGCGGCATCGGCTTGTGCGTGGCCGAAGGACTGGCGGCACGTGGCTATCGGGTATTCGCTACCGCT
>DAIAMA010000222.1 GCA_027438535.1 bacterium | reverse complement strand
TGGCTGCATTTGTTGCAGCGCGCAGTTGCCGCTGCGCGTGAGCTTGACGCGTTTGTTGCGCGAAGCGAAGCCCGCGCGTTTATTGATCGAGCCGACCGGCATCGGCCATCCCGCGGGCGTGATCGATGTGCTGCGCGGCGAGGGCTTGGCCGGCGCGGTGGAATTGCGCAATGTGATTTGCCTAGTCGACCCGCGTCAGTTGAGTGACGCGCGCTACACCAGTCTGGAGACTTACCGGGATCAACTTAGCCTCGCC
Source organism: bacterium (assembly GCA_027438535.1). GTDB lineage: Bacteria > Pseudomonadota > Gammaproteobacteria > Burkholderiales > Thiobacteraceae > RBG-16-58-11. The sequence continues at coordinate 2,494 of DAIAMA010000222.1, read as the reverse complement.
GATATTTTGGTGGCGAATAAAACCGATCTCGCGACTCCCGAGCAATTGCACGCGTTCGACGCGTTCGCGGCGCACAGTTATCCGCCCAAGCGCTTAGTGGCGACGGTAAGCCGCGGCCGGCTCGATCCCGCTTGGCTGGACATTGCGTCTTCCGGAGATATGCCGCCAGGCCATATGCATGACACGCAGCAATTCGCGGCGCAAGGCTGGGCCTTCGCGCCCGAGCAAGTGTTCGATGCGGCCAAGCTCGAAGCCTTATTTGCCTCTTGGGCGGCGGATAAGCGAATCGAACGCGCTAAAGGCGTGTTTCGCATCGGCCGCGATTGGCGTTTGGTGAATTTGGCGGGCGGGAAGGTGGAATCGCAAGTGCTCGCTTACCGCCGCGATAGCCGGGTAGACGTGATCGCGCGCGCGGAGGATGGCCCGGATTGGCGCGAGATAGGCGCCGCTTTGAGCGCTTGCGCGCTGAGGTAAAGCAAGCGCCGGGAAACTTTCCGGGAGGGCCACTGTCATTACAAGGTGTCTCGGCCATGTCTGGCCATACTCGACAAAACAAGCATTCCAAGGAGTGACTATGAATATGTTTGCCCGCTTATTACTTTCCGCCCTGCTATGCGTGCCGCTGGTGGCGTGCTCCCAGCCCACGCCGGGGGCATCGAAGCAAGCCGCGGCGGCTACCGCACCCGCCGCGCCCATCGTCTATACGAATAGCACCGGCTTGCCGGATTTTACGCAGTTGGTGAAAAGAGAAGGTCCGGCCGTAGTGAATATCAGCACGACGCAAACCGTGCGCGATGGCGGCGTATTGTCGCCGTTTCCGAATGTGCCGCAAGACGATCCGTTCTACGAATTCTTCAAGCGTTTCATGCCGCCGCAGGAAGGCGGCCCGCGCGAGTATCAGACGCATTCTCTGGGTTCGGGCTTCATCATTAGTTCGGACGGCTATATATTGACCAATGCGCACGTCGTGGACGGCGCCGACGAAGTCCAGGTAAAACTCACCGATAAGCGCCAATTCAAAGCGAAAATCATCGGTGCCGACCGCCGAACCGACGTGGCCTTGTTGAAGATCAACGCCACCGGCCTGCCCGTAGCCAACTTGGGCGACCCGAATAAACTGCAAGTCGGTGAGTGGGTAGCGGCGATCGGTTCTCCCTATGGTTTCGACAATTCGGTGACCGCCGGCATCGTCAGCGCGAAAGGCCGCTCGTTGCCCGGGGATAGCTTTGTGTCTTTCATTCAAACCGATGCGGCGGTGAACCCCGGCAATTCCGGCGGCCCCTTGTTCAATCTGCGCGGCGAGGTGGTCGGCATCAATTCGCAAATCTACAGCCGCACCGGCGGCTACATGGGATTGTCGTTCGCGATCCCGATCGATGAAGCGATGAATGTGGTCAATCAATTGCGCGGCACCGGTAAAGTGAGCCATGGCCGGCTCGGCGTGCAGATTCAAGAAGTGACGCCGGATTTGGCGAATTCCTTCGGCTTGAAGGAAGCACAAGGCGCGCTGGTTTCCAGTGTTGAAAAAGGCAGTCCGGCCGATCGCGGCGGTCTGTTGCCGGGCGACGTGATCCTCAAGTTCGAAGGCAAGGACGTGCCCAGCGCGAATGCGTTGCCGCGCATGGTTGGCAACACCAAACCCGGCAGCAAAGTGAAGCTGGGTGTCTGGCGCAATAACACCATGAAGGATCTGACGATCACCTTGGGCGAATGGAAATCCGACAACATCACCGCCAAGGCCAAGCCGCAGACGCAGAAGACCGACAAGCTCGGGCTTGCGCTATCGGAGTTGAGCGCGGAAGAAAAACGGCAGCTGAAAGTGGAGCACGGTTTGCTGGTGCAGAAAGCCACCGGTGCGGCGGAAAATGCCGGCGTGCAGCGTGGCGACGTGGTGCTGGCCTTGGGCGGAGAGAAAGTAAATAGTCTCGATCAGTTCGCCAAACTCGTGGCGCAGCATGGCAACGAAAAAAGCGTGGCGCTGTTGATTCAACGCGGCGGCCACATCTTGTTCGTACCGGTGAGGTTGGGGAAATAACGCGCTGATGCTAGGCATCGTGCGCAGTATTTATTGTAGGGGGCGAGGCATGCCGCGCCCCCTACCGTAGTGCCGGCGATGCCAGATGTATAGCGGGGAAAATTACCGCGGCGCAAAGCAAGAGCGCTTCGGTGAATTCAACGCCCGCACCGAGGCAATCGCCGTTCATGCCTTTGACCCGGTATTTCAGGAATAGCCACCACAGCAGCAGTAGTAGCGGTGCGAGCAGGAGCGCGGGTGCGAGATACCACGAGGCGGCGCTAAGCCACAGCGCCCACACGCCCCAAGATAGCGGCTGCGGCATTTGTCCGAAGCGTTGCCCCAGGCCGGCACCCAAGGCCGGCAGGGTTTGCGCCCACACTAGCGGACCGAGGCGCGCCCAAGCGGGAATCAGCAGCACTGTCCAGAACGCATCTGCTTGCGTGGCGAGCAGCATCAGCAGAACCAGTTTCGCGCTCA
>DAIAMA010000221.1 GCA_027438535.1 bacterium | reverse complement strand
CGATAGATGTGAGTGTTTTACTTTGCGTTGCCTATAATGCGTATTGAATATTGCGTAAAATACAGCTAACCCAGGAGATGAATCATGGCTAACAAGAAACAGACTGTCACCAAGATCGATATCGGGATTTCCGACAAAGAACGCAAGGCGATCGTAGCGGGTCTCTCCCGCGTGCTCGCAGATGCCTATACTTTATATTTGAAGACGCATAACTTTCATTGGAATGTGACGGGTCCGATGTTTCAAACGCTCCATTTGCTGTTCATGGATTTATACAACGAGCAATGGATGGCGGTGGATTTGATCGCCGAGCGTATCCGCGCTTTAGGATTTCCCGCGCCCGGCACCTATAGCGAATTCGCCGCGCTCACTTCCATCAAGGAAAGCCGGGGCATCCCGAAAGCAAAAGACATGATTCGCGAGCTGGTGGAAGGGCAAGAAGCGGTGGCGCGCACCGCGCGCGCTGTATTCCCCGTCGCGGAAAAAGCCAACGACCAGCCGACTTGCGATCTGCTTACTCAGCGTATGCAGATCCACGAGAAGAATGCGTGGATGCTGCGGAGTTTGCTCGAGGAATAGCGGGTACGGCGGCACTTTCAACCGGCGTCAAAACACGATTGCGTCCGGCGTGCTTCGCTGCGTAGAGCGCCTGATCGGCGGTCTTCAGCACGGCTTGCCAGGTATTGCCATGCAAGGGAAACGCCGCCACGCCAATGGACACGGTGACCGTTCCCAAAGAACGGCCGTCGTGCTGCGGGTTCCAGCGCTCGATTGCCGCGCGTAAGACTTCCGCGCGCTGGCGCGTGCCGGCGAGATCGGCGCCCGGCAAAATTACCACGAACTCCTCGCCGCCATAGCGGCACGGCATATCCCCTTCGCGCACCGTGTGCCGCAGCACACCGCCGATGCCGCGCAGCAACACATCTCCGGCATCATGGCCGAAGGTATCGTTGAAACGCTTGAAGTGATCTACGTCCAGCATCATGACCCCGATGGGCGAGCCGCGGCGCAGGGCGCGCTGCTGCTCGATAGCCAGCGCTTCTTCCAGGAAGCCGCGGTTGAATAGGCCGGTGAGTGCATCGCGTATCGCGCGTAATTGCAGCCGCTCTTGCCGCCGTACCGCGGCTAGCGCGATGGCCGTGCGTTCCGCGATGGCCGTCGCTACCCAGGGAATGGGAGTCCCATCCTGGTCGGGTAATCCGGCGAGGTGCAGCACGCCGAGCAACTCGCGCGCCATTAATGGCAAGCAGATATAATTTCCCGCCGTGGTGACATGCGCGCAGGCCGCCGCACTCGTGCCGTGGCTATGATAGGGCCGGCCCATGCGTAGCGCCCAGCAGTCCTGCGGATGTAGCGTTGCGCTAGCGTAGTTGCTGCCCCAAGTCAGGGCCGATGCGGTTTTATCCGGTGTGCGCAAGAGCAGCGCGCCGCTGCTGCCGGGAAAAAGCGCTGCCGTGCAGCGTGCGACCGCGCTGGCCAGCTCGGCGGTGCTCACGCAGCTTTGCAGTCTTTGACTTAATTCATCCAATTGCACCAGTTGCCGTACCCGCGCTTCGTTATGGGAAAACGCGCCCTGAAGCTTTTCGTAGGCCGCGCGCAAGGCTAGGGTGTCGTTGCGGCCGCGGTGCTGCGCGCGCCCGCGGCCAAGCGTGCGCAATTTGTCGCGCAGTGCGATCACTGTATGCCGCCATGTTTGTATCGGACGCAGCCCTCGCCAATCCATTTTCGCCAGCCGCTCGGCTGTGCGCGCCGCGACCATGCGTCCCAGCATCCACCAGACCAGCGCGCTGCCCATCAATGCCATGGCCAGCAGCAGTCCCAAGGGTGCGAGATGGCTAGGCTCGGTGGGTAGCCGCACGATGAGCTTTAGTTCCGCCGCCGCGCCCGGCACCGGTTCCGCCGCATAAAAATATTTCACTCCATCCGGGCCGGACAAGCGCATGACGCTACCGGCGCGCAACGTACCCAGTATTTGTGTGAGCGTAGCATCAGGCTTATCCCAAAGCGCCGGCGATGGGTATGCGGCAACCAGCTTACCCTGGCCGTCGATGATGCCATACTCGATGCCTTGCGGCAGCGATGTATCATGTACCGGGAAAAAGTGGCGTACGGGAAACGCTGCGAGCACCGTGCCCTGCAAGCGGCCATCCAGCGTGAAATGCGGCAGTGCGAACACCGCGTCGTGGCGACTGAAAAACAGCCGCGGTTTTTTCTGAGCCGCATCGATGGGGATTGCAATCGCTGCGGCATCGGGTAGCGCGCGGGCACTGCACCACACTACGCCGTTGTTATCCGCAAACGCTAAATTGTTATACTCCGGGAAGCTTTCCAGCTGGCGCGCGAGAAAGGCGTTGCAATCCGCCGCGTCATGCGGCCGTGCCAGCGAAATGCCGCCCAGCACGCGCAGCAATTGCCCCGTGCTGTCGAGCAACGATTGCTGGTAAGCGGCGGTGGCGGCGGATAAGCGCAGCGCATTGGCTTCGGCCATGACGGAAGTTTCGCGCGCTGTTTCATAGGCGCGCCAGCTCGCTTGTACCAGCAATAAGCCGAGCACAGACAGTAGCACCAGTATGACAGGGCGGCTATTCAGGCGAAGCGGGGGTAGAGCGCTCAGGCTTTGCATAATTCTGCTCGCTATGCCGAAGGATAGATGAATGATAGTGGCTATCTCGGGAAAGAACGGTTACCGCTTGTTCATTGCGCGCTTGAATCTTCGCCTATTGCCCCAATCCATCGCATTAAGGAGGCACGCA
>DAIAMA010000220.1 GCA_027438535.1 bacterium | reverse complement strand
CAGCGAGCTGGGACGAAACGCGGCTCCCTTGATAGAGCGGCCACGACAGCACTACCCCGGCACGCACCGCATCGCGTCCGGAAAGTTGCCGGTTCGCATAGTCTGTCGCATCGGCTTCCGCGTCTAGGCTAGGGTTCGTTTCGGCACGCAGCGCTTCCAGCCGCTGGCGTGAGGCTTCCAATAATTGCTTATCGGCTTGTAGCGTGGGGTTATGCTCGATCAGCGGCTGCAATGCCTCATACTCCGGCAAGACGTGGTTATTGCCGGCAAGCTTGGGGTCTTCCAGGTTCTCGGCCAATTGCCCGGGTTGGTTCATGGCCTCTGCCAATAAGGCACGGGTAATGCGCTGCTGCTTTTGGCTTTCGTTACGCTTTACCAAGGCATCTTGATAGCGCGCCTCGAGTTCGATCAAATCGACTTTGGCAATCAGCTTTTGCTCGAAGCGGTCGCGCGCATTGTCGAAGGTGACATAAGCCACCGCCATATACTCATTATCGACGGCATATTGGAGGTCGGCGAGCAGCACGTCGAAGTAGCGCGCCATGATGACGAGGCGGCGCTGATCGCGCACATTCATCAGATTCAGGTCGCGCGCTTTCACCACCGCGCGCGCCGCATCCTCGGCGTGATCGCTGCGGCCAAAGTCGAACAGATTTTTGCGCGCCGCGAGCCGCACGCTATTATCGGAGAGAAAATCCGCGCCCGGAATAGACGGCTTGGCGCGCTGCAAGCGGCCTTCCAGCGTCACGGATAGGTCGCGCCGGGCGTCGATATTGGCTTGATCGGCCAGCGCCATATCGCGCTCGGCTTGGGCAATTTCCAGATCGGGATGCGGCGCATCCGCGGCTTTCAGGGCTTGCGCCAGCGTCAGGACTTTATCGTCTTGCGCGGCGGCACCGGCGGAAAGGCAGAATAGGATCGCGGCACACAAGAAACGCAGGCGCGGCGCGGCACGCCCTGGCTTCATTTCGCTCCTTGCTTGTAAACCGCGAACGCTTGCGTTTTATAGGCGCCATCGGCCACATAGCGGCCAAGCAACAGGAACTCATGCGCATCCTTGGTCACCCCGGTCCAGCGATAGACCATCTTGCCATCGAGATCGAAGAAGCCGAACACTGGCGTGGCGCGCACGCGGTTTTCCACGGAAAAGGCTTTTTCGGTCGTGTTCTTGCCCTGGAAATCGACCATGGGCGTATCGCCGCGGATATCCATGCTAAAAATCAGAAAGTGCTTCTTATAGTAGTCCTGCACGTCGGATTGATTCAGAATGGTGGCTTTCATGCGGTGACACCACGGACAATCTTCCTGTTCGAACATGAGCAAAATGCCTTGCTTGCCCGCTTGCTTGGCATTCGCCAGTTCGGCCTTGAAGTCGCCGAATTTCTGATCGAAGAAATACTGATTGACGTCGCGCGTCTCGCCGTGAGCGAGACCGCTGACCAGCACAAACCACAAGGCGGTGAAGAAGCGCAGCATCATGGAGGTTTTCCGCATTTGGGTTTACTTGGTTTTGCGCTTACTTGGGCGCGGAGAGCGTGGCCGCCGCCGTCTTGGTGTCAATATAACGTTCCACCGCTTGCCGCGTCAACGCACCCACATTGCGCGCCACCAGCTTACCTTCTGGATTGTAGATATACGTCGTCGGCAGACCCGGAACCTTACCGATTTGCGCCGCGATTTCACGCGTACCCAAAACCACGGGGTAAGTCACGAACATATTGTCGGCGAACTCCTTCACATACTGCGGATCTTGATATTCCATGGCGATGCCGATCACCGCGAGATCTTTACGCGTTTCGCTGAGCTTAATGAGATCGGGCATCTCTTCCAGGCACGGCGGGCACCAGGTCGCCCAAAAATTCACCAGCACCCATTTTCCTTTGTAGTCTTCCAAACGATGGGTTTTCCCCTGGGTATCCTGGAGCGTAAACCCCGCCGCTGCCGCGGCCGACGCCCACAATACCGCAATCAACACCAAACTGATTCGCCGCAACAAGATGCACTCCTATAAAATACCGGTTTTTAGCTAAGGCAAGGCGCTTCATGGCCGATTACCGTATTGAAAAAGACTCGCTGGGCGAGTTTAAAGTTCCCCAAGACGCCTGGTACGGAGTACAGACCGCCCGCGCCGTGGACAATTTTCCCATATCCGGCAGAAAACCCGATACCGATTTTATCCGGGCGCATGTCGCGATCAAACTCGCCGCGGCCAATGCCAATTGCCAGCCCGGCCGGCTCACCGAGGCGAAACGCGACGCCATCGTCAACGCCTGCCAGCGCGTGCTGAATGGCGAATTCTTGGATCAATTCGTGGTGGATCGCTTCCAGGCCGGCGCCGGCACCAGCCATAATATGAATACCAATGAAGTCATCGCCAATTTGGCGAACGTAGCCTTGGGCGGCGAGAAAGGAAAGTATGCGCCGGTTCATCCCAACGACGACGTCAATATGGGGCAGTCCACCAACGATACCATCCCCACCGCGATCCGGCTCGCTTGCCTGGCCAAGCTGCCGCGCCTGCTCGCCGCGGTGGAAAGCATGGCGGCGGAATTGGCGCGCATTGCCGAACGCGAGCATGACACCGTCAAAAGCGGACGTACGCATTTGCAAGACGCGGTGCCCACCACCATCGGGCGCGAATTCGCCGCCTATGCCTGGACCCTGCGCCGCGCCGCGCAAAGCTTAGCCGAGGTGCGCCCGCGCCTGGGTGAAATCGGATTGGGCGGCTCCGCCGCGGGAACCGGCCTCAATACCGCG
>DAIAMA010000021.1 GCA_027438535.1 bacterium | reverse complement strand
GCGAAGCCGCCGAGCGTGAAGCGGAGCAGGCGCGTCAGGCGCGCATGGCGGCGGAAGCGGCGGCGCAGGCCTTGGCGCAAGAGCGGGCGCAAATGGAAGCGGAGGCTAAGTCGCGCGAGGAAGCGCGCCGGCAAGCGCAGGAGGAAGCCGAAGCCCAAGCGCGCGCCGAGGCGGAAGAAGCGCTGCGCCGCGCGCAAGAAGCGGCGCAATATGAAGAGGCCGAAGAAGCGCGCTTGCGCGCGGAAGCCGAAGCGCGCGCGGTGGCGGCGGCACGGGGCGCGCAGCCGCTTGCGTTCTTGGTGCAGCGGCGCAAGCGGCGGATGCGTTTCGATAAACGCTGGCTCAAGCCCATCGCGCTGGGATTCGCGGCGTTGTTGTTGATCGCGCTGGGCATCGTGCATCTCGTCCCATTCAATTTTTATATTCCTACGCTCGATCGGCAGTTGTCGGATTCGCTGGGACAGCATGTGACGATGCGGGAAATCCGCTTTTCCGCTTTTCCCGCGCCGCATCTCGAACTGGAAGGCGTGACGATAGGCGAACCGGCGGCCGTGCGCATCGCCAAGGCGCAGCTATTCCCGGCTTTTTCGTCCTGGTTTTCCGGCGAGAAAAGCATGCGCAAGGTGGTGCTGGAGTCGGTGGCCTTGTCGGAAGGCAGCGTGAGCGTGCTGCCTATCTGGAGCCGGCATCAAGCGCAAGCCGCGCCGATTTATTTCGAACATTTGCAAGTCAAGGACGCTAAGCTCGCGCATCGCGTGCTCGATCTATTCGCTTTCGATGCCGATATGGACATGCATCGAGGGCACTTCGTCAAAGCGCAAATGCGCAGCAGCGACCGGCGTATCACCATCGATTTTTTGCCGCAAGGCGACGCGCTGCGCATCGATTTGAGCGCGGTACATTCGGTGTTGCCGCTCGATCCGCGATTGCAATTCGACGCGCTCAAGGTGTCCGCGCTGGCGCGCGACGGCACGGTAAGCGCGAGCGATATCGAAGGCCAGCTCTATGGCGGCTCGCTGACCGGCACGGCGAAAATGGCATGGCGTAACGGATGGGATTTCAATGCTGATCTCGGGCTGCGGCAAGTGGCGATCGAGCCCAGCATGCCGCTCTTTGCCCCCGATGTGAAGATCAGCGGCACGCTGGAAGCGAAGATACGCCTAACGGCGCGCGCGCCCACATTGGAAACCTTATTCTCATCGCCGCAAGTGCAAGCGACATTCCGGGCAAAGAACGGCGACTTTTCCGGTATCGATTTAGTGACTGCGCTGCAAGCGCCAAGCCGCAGCGGCAATGCCGCCGGGAAAACGCACTTCAACGATCTCTCCGGCTATCTGCAATTCGCTAAAGGTTACTATCAATACCGGCAGATCAAGCTGCAAGGCGGGGCGATTAGCGCGACGGGCTATTTGGCGATTAATCCGGAGCGGGAGTTATCCGGTCATTTACTTGGCGAACTGCGTACCCGCGCCACGACGATACGCACGCCGTTTGTCTTTGGCGGCACGCTGGATTCTCCCGCTTTGAGAGCCGCTGCCGCACCTCAACGCGCCGCGCCGGTACCGGCGCCGGTCGAGCAGGAACAAGAACAGCAGCAGTAGGGCGCGTATTTAAGCGGTCGCGCTGTCGCCGATGACGTGGGCTTTGACGGCTTCCAGCGCATCGCGCAACGATTCTTCGGATAGTTCGTTCAGAAATTCCGCCAGAAACTCGGCGGCTTCATAAGTGTTCGCGGGCAAGGATTTGGTATCGAGCTCGGCGACGAATGCCGCCGCCGCGCCGGCGATGCGCAACAGCATCCGCCGTTCGTTCATCAGGATTTCCATTTCCTTGCTCAATAGCGTGATTTCTTCGTCTTTGATTTTAATGACTTGGTGTGGCATGGGATCCTCTCTTGCAATGCGATTGGAATAGATGTTGAGATTTTTGGGTGGGCTTGTCAATGGCCGGCAATGCCCCCTGCCCATATTATTTCGGCTTTATGGCAGGATAGTTAAGCCACTCCGGCAGGTGCCAGGCACGCATGGTTTTTTAGCGCGCCGCTTGTGAATAAACACAGTGTACCGAATCATGGAGAATTTACATAAAAAATAATTCCTATCCATTTGATTAGCCTTATGCCCGCTACTATGACGCGGCGGCCAAGCTGGGCCGAGGATAGGATTATTGGAGTTTGGCGCGTTGGGCGGACAGTTTTTCCAGCGTGGCGGCGAAGCTCGCCAGCCGTGCTTTTTCCTGCGCGACGACCGTGGCGGGCGCCTTGTCCACGAAGCTGGCATTGGCGAGTTTGCCGTGCGCCTTGGCGATTTCGCCTTGCAAGCGCACGATTTCTTTGTCGATTCTGGCACGCTCCGCTGCCACATCGATTTCGATTTTCAGCATCAAGCGGTAATCGCCCACGATTTGCACCGGTGCTTGGGTTTGCGGCAGCGCATCGGCCGCGATGCTTACCTCCGATAGCTTCGCCAGTGCGGCAAGATAGGGCGAGAACGCGGCCAGCGTCGCGCTATCGCCCAAGGCCACCAGCGGCACCTTCAGCGCCGGGGAAATAGCCATCTCGCCGCGCAGCGCGCGGCAAGCATTCACCATCTCTTTCAGCAGCGCGGCCTGTTCCAGTGCGGCCGCATCCACCTTGCTCATTTGCGCCACGGGGTAGGGCGCGAGCATGATGCTTTCACCGGTTTTGCCCGCCAGCGGCGCGACTTTTTGCCACAGCTCTTCGGTGATGAAGGGGATGAGTGGATGGGCGAGCCGCAGCGTGGTTTCCAGCACGCGCACCAGCGTGCGGCGGGTGCCGCGGCGCTCGGCTTCGTTGCCGCGCTGCAATTGCACCTTGGCCAGCTCCACATACCAATCGCAATACTCGTCCCACACGAATTGGTAGATCGCTTGAGAGGCCAGGTCGAAGCGGTATTGCGCGAAGGCATCGGCCACTTCTTGTTCCGCGAGCTGCAAGCGGCCGGCGATCCACTTATCCATCACGGAAAATTGCAGCGGATGGTTTTCATCCAAACCGACATCGTGGCCTTCGCAATTCATCAGCACATAGCGCGTGGCGTTCCACAGCTTGTTGCAGAAGTTGCGATAGCCGTCGACGCGCGCGAGATCGAAGTTGATGTTGCGGCCCTGGGTGGCGAGGCTGGCGAAGGTGAAGCGCAGCGCATCGGTGCCGAAGGCGGGAATGCCCTCGGGGAATTCCTTGCGCGTGGCTTTCTCGATGGATTGCGCTTGCTTGGGGTTCATCAAATTGCTGGTGCGTTTCGCTACCAGCAGATCGAGGCCGATGCCGTCGATCAAATCCAGCGGATCCAAAATATTGCCTTTGGATTTGCTCATCTTCTGGCCATGCGCATCCCGCACCAGGCCCGTCACATAGACTTCGCGGAACGGCACTTTGCCGGTGAAGTACAGCGACATCATCACCATGCGCGCCACCCAGAAGAAAATAATATCGAAACCCGTGACCAGCACGCTGGTGGGCAAATAGCGTTTGAGTTCCGGCGTGTCATTCGGCCAGCCTAAGGTCGAGAAGGGCCACAAGGCGGAGGAGAACCAGGTGTCGAGCACATCTTCGTCTTGCGTCAAGGTTTTGCCATCGGCTTGCTGCTGGGCTTGCGCCAGCGTGCGCGCGACGTAAATACGGCCATCTTCGTCATACCATGCCGGGATGCGATGACCCCACCACAGTTGGCGCGAGATGCACCAGTCTTGAATGTTGTCCAGCCACTGCTGGTAGGTGGAAGTCCAGTTCTCGGGCACGAATTTCATCTTGCCGTTGGCCACGGCTTCCAAGCCGCGCCTGGCCAAGCCTTCCATTTTCACAAACCATTGATCGGTGAGCATGGGTTCGATCACGGCATGCGTGCGTTCGCCGCGCGGCACTTGCAGTTTGTGCGGCTTGGTGTCTTCCAGCAGATTGCGCGCTTGCAAGTCTTCGATGATGCGGGCGCGCGCATCGAAGCGGTCGAGGCCTTGATATGCGCTGGGCGCCAGGTCGTTTATTTTGGCGTCGAGAGTGAAGATGCCGATCGGCGGCAATCGGTGCCGCTGTCCTACTTGGTAGTCGTTGAAATCGTGCGCCGGTGTGATTTTCACGCAGCCGGTGCCGAAGGCCGGATCCACATAGGCATCGGCGATGATGGGAATCGTGCGTTCCGCCAGCGGCAGCCGCACTTGCTTGCCGATGAGGTGTTGATATCGCGCGTCTTCCGGATGCACCGCTACCGCGACATCGCCCAGCATGGTTTCCGGTCGCGTGGTGGCCACCACGAGATGGCCGCTGCCGTCTTCGAGCGGATAGCGGATATGCCACATAAAGCCGTCTTCTTCTGCCGAGACCACTTCCAGATCGGATACCGCCGTGCCGAGCACCGGGTCCCAATTCACCAGCCGCTTGCCGCGATAAATCAGGCCGTCTTCATGCAAGCGCACGAACACTTCCGTGACCGCTTGGGATAGCCCCTCATCCAGGGTGAAGCGCTCGCGCGACCAATCGGGCGAGGTGCCGAGCCGGCGCATCTGGCGCGTGATGGTGGAGCCGGATTCTTGCTTCCATTCCCACACGCGTTCGACAAAGGCCGCGCGTCCCAAGTCATGCCGCGTCTTGCCCTCGCGCTCCAATTGGCGCTCCACCACGATTTGGGTGGCGATGCCGGCGTGATCGGTGCCCGGCTGCCACAGCGTGTTGTCGCCCAGCATGCGGTGGTAGCGAATCAGCGCATCTTGCAAAGTATGCTGGAAGGCATGCCCCATGTGCAGCGTGCCAGTGACATTGGGCGGCGGCAGCATGATGCAATAAGCGGCGCGATCGGGCGCATCGCCCGCGGCGAAATAGCCGCGATCTTCCCACTGGGCATACCAGCGGCGCTCGATCTCGTGTGGCTCGAAACTTTTAGCGAGTTCCTTAGCAAGTTCCATAAGGGGGTTCTGTCGAATCAAAACCGCGGATTATACCGGAGCGGAAAGAATCAGGATTTATTCGTCGGCGCCGGACGCTTGAACGGCGCGAGTTGTTTCTGCAATTCGTCGGCGATGGAGCTGCGCACCACGTCTTCCATGTGGATCATGAATTGATCCAGCATGCTGGAGAGGGCTTTATCGAGCGCGTTGTTGAGCATGCCGTCCAGTTCTTGCGACAGGGCTTGATGCAAGCTGGTTTTGAGAACGCGCGCGATATCGGCTTCGATCAATTCGGCGATTTTCTTGATGGTCTCCTCCGGCAGCATGGCGGGCGGGACGCTGGGTTCGATCATCTGGGTGAGCGGCAGCGGCACATAGTGCGCATGGGGCGGAATTTCGATCGAAGGCGCGTGATCGGGCACGCTCTGAGCGCGTGCGATGCGCGCATCGATATCGGCTTGGACTTCGGCTTCGACGGCTTCGAGCCGCGCCAGCACCGTTTCGGTTTGCTGCCGAGCCGGTTCATCGTGCACCGGCTCGGGCACGAGATCCAATTCCAGCGGGGCATCCTGCAACGCTTGGAACGGTGTAGGTGCGACTTCTTCGGTGAGTACCGGGATGGCGCCGAGATCGATCTGCGGCGGCTCCAGAATGTCGGTGAGGACGGGAATATCGGGCTCGGTCGCGGCGTGTTTTTTGAGCAGCGCATCCAGCTTATCCAGCACATTATCGCGCGCCTCGCTCATTTGCCGGCACCCATGTCGTGGGTTTGCAGCGCATAGCCGCGGTCGCGGTAGAAGCGGAAGCGTTCGCGCGCCGCGGTCGCGTCCTGTGCGTCAGTGCTCACAATTTCGATGACGCGCTCGAAGCGGCTGAAAAACGGCGGCCAAGCCGCATCGAGATTGATGAGCAGCGCATCGTGCAGCAATGCGCCCTCGCGTTCATGAATTAGCACCGGTGTTTCGTGCGCTAGGGGATGATCGGCGCGGCAGTGGGGGATGAAACCGGTCGCGTTTTGCGTCCACAGCAGCCGGTCGAAACGCTCGGCCAAGCCGGCATCCGAAGCATACACATTGACCCGCAGTTGTTGCGACAGGGCTTTCACGCACAGCTTGCCGGCGAAGCGCAGCTTGTCATCCACTTTGGTGTAGAAGTCGATGCGGGTCATGAGGAAGGCCTCACGTCTTGGCGCGCTTCATTAAAAAATGCGTGAGTAAAGGCACGGGCCGGCCGGTGGCGCCTTTTTCCGCGCCGGATTTCCACGCGGTGCCGGCGATGTCGAGATGCGCCCAGTCGTATTTCTTGGCATAGCGCGACAGAAAGCACGCGGCGGTGATCGAGCCGCCGGCGCGGCCGCCGATGTTGGCCATGTCGGCGAAGTTGCTCTTCAATTGTTCCTGGTAATCTTCCCACAGCGGCATGTGCCAGGCGCGGTCATAGGCGGCGTCGGCGGCGTGCAGCAGCTCGCGCGCCAGCGGCTCGTTGTTGCTGAACAGGCCCGAAGCGTGATGGCCCAGCGCGATAACGCAGGCGCCCGTAAGGGTGGCGATATCCACCACCGCTTGCGGCTCGAAACGCTCGGCGTAGGTGAGCGCGTCGCACAGGATCAAGCGGCCTTCGGCATCGGTGTTGAGGATTTCGATGGTTTGACCGGACATCGAGGTGACCACGTCGCCCGGTTTGTTGGCGGCGCCGTCGGGCAGGTTCTCGCAAGTGGGGATGATGCCGATCACATTGAGCGGCAGTTGCATTTGCGCGATGGCCTTGAAGGCGCCCAATACGCTCGCCGCGCCGCACATATCGTATTTCATCTCGTCCATTTCGCCGGCGGGCTTGAGCGAGATGCCGCCAGCGTCGAAGGTGATGCCTTTGCCCACGAGCACCACCGGCGGGGCTTTTTTCGCGCCGCCGGTGTAGTGCAGCACGATCAGCTTCGGCGGCTGGCGGCTGCCCTTGGCCACGGAAAGAAAGGAGCCCATGCCGAGTTTTTCGATTTCCGGCGTGTCGAATACTTCCACTTTCAGGCTGTAGGTTTTGCCCAAGCCCTTCGCCTGCTCGGCCAAATAACTCGGGGTGCAGACATTACCGGGCAGGTTGCCCAGGTCTTTCGCCAGATTCATGCCGTGGGCAATGGCTTGGCCGCTAATGACGGCGTTTTCCGCCGCCGCGATTTCATTGCGGCGTTGTACGGATAAGGTGAGCTTGCGCAGCGGCCGGCGCACTTCGTCCTGTTTGCTTTTGAGTTTGTCGAAGCGGTATACCGCTTCCATCGCCACCATCACCGCCTGTTCGATGCGCCACGCCACATCGCGCTTTTTGACGCCGAGCTCGGTGAGGTAGACCACCGCTTCCATCGAGCCGGTTTCGTTCAGGGTCTTGATCGCGGCCTTGAGCGCTTGGCGGTATTCGTTCTCGCGGAAATCGCGCTCTTTACCCAGACCCACCAGCAATACGCGGTCGCACAAGGTGCTGGGCACATTGTGTAAGAGCAGCGTGCTGCCGCATTTTCCTTCCATGTCGCCGCGGCGCAGGATGTCGGACAAGTAGCCTTTCGCCACGCGGTCTATCATTTCGCCGGCCAGGGTCAGTTTGCGTGTTTCGAACACGCCGACGACGACGCAGGCGGAGCGTTGCTTTTCCGGACTGCCGCTTTTTATGCTAAATTCCACGCTTCAAACTCCTTTATCCATTGAATACTTAGTAAAACTGAGTGGTTACGGAATTATTCGCGATTCCGGCCCTAAAAGTCAAAGTTATCTCCTTATATGATTTATCGGCGCGCCCTGATTCAAGAACTCGTCGTCACCATGTTGGCGGTGTTTATCGTGCTGCTCGCCATTACCGCGGTGACGCAGTGGGTGCGTTATCTCGGCCAAGCCGCGGCGGGCGTATTGGCGCCTGAGGCGGTGCTGACGTTTCTCGGTTTCGGCACGATAGGGGTATTGCCGGTGTTGCTCACGGTGACGCTGTTCACCTCGGTGCTGCTCACGTTGGCGCGCATGACGCGCGATAACGAGATGGTGGTGTGGCAGACTGCGGGCGTGGGCATTACCGCCTGGGTGCGGCCGGTAATGACCTTGAGCAGCCCGATTATTCTTTTTATCGCGGTGGTCAGCTTCGTGCTGGCGCCTTGGGCGCTGCGCAAAAGCGCGGAATACCGCGAACAATTGGAAAGCCGCGAGGATATTTCCTCGATCTCGCCCGGCGTATTCAAGGAATCGAAGCAAGCCGATCGGGTGTATTTCGTCGAAAGTCTCGGCACCGACCATGCCATGGTGAAAAACATCTTCGTGCGCTCGGAGCAGAACGGCCGCTTCGGCATCATGGTGGCGAAGCAGGGCTCGCAATTGCTCGCGCACAATGGCGACCGGTTTATCGCGCTGGATAATGGCCGCCGCTATGAAGGCCTGGCGGGACGGGCGGATTACCGCATCATGCAGTTTCAGCGTTATACGGTGCGGATCGAGCCCTATGAGGTCAGGCTCGGCGCGCCGAGCGTGAGAGCGGTGCCCACGACCGAGTTGTTGCGCAAATCCGATCGCGATAAAAGCGCCGAGCTGCAATGGCGCTTGAGCCTACCCGTGAGCGCGATACTATTGGTGCTGCTGGCGATTCCCTTGAGTCATTTTAATCCGCGCTCCGGACGCGCTTTTCATTTGGTCGCGGCGCTGCTGATTTACATGATCTATAACAATCTGCTGTCGATCGCCCAGGCCTGGGGGCAATCCGGCAAAGTGGCGCCGTGGGCCGGGGTGTGGAGCGTGCATCTGGTCATGCTGTTGCTGACCACTATTTTCTACTATCGGCGGCAGACCTTGGCATCGCTGTGGGGTTGGATACGCAAGTGAAGGTATTTAACCGCTATATCGCGCACGAAGTGTATGGCGGCACGCTCTTGGTGTTTGCCGCGCTCTTGGTGTTGTTTGGCTTTCTCGATTTGCTGCATGAGCTGGAAAGCCTGGGCAAGGGTCATTACGGCGTGCTGCCGATGTTGCTGTATGTCGCGCTGCAAATACCCGGCCATATCTATGAATTGTTCCCGATCGCGGCGCTGATCGGCACCTTG
Organism: bacterium; assembly: GCA_027438535.1. Lineage (GTDB taxonomy): Bacteria > Pseudomonadota > Gammaproteobacteria > Burkholderiales > Thiobacteraceae > RBG-16-58-11. The sequence continues at coordinate 2,613 of DAIAMA010000021.1, read as the reverse complement.
TATGCGCTGGTGCAGCTCGCGCAGCATTCGGAAATTACCGTGATGCGCGTCTCGGGCTTATCGGCGTCGCGCATTGCCTGGTCGCTGCTGCGCGCCGGTTCGTTGTTCGTCCTATTGACCTTCGTGGTGGGCGAATTCATCGCACCGCCCAGCGAGCGCATCGCGACGCAATTGCGGATTCGGGCGATGAGCACGGTGGTGGCGCAAGAATTCCGTTCCGGCTTGTGGGTGAAAGACGGAGAGAGCTTCGTGAATGTGAAGGAAGTGCTGCCGGACTCTACCCTGATCGGCGTTAAGATCTATGAATTCGACCCCAACTACCATTTGCGCACCATCAGCTTTGCGCAGGAGGGGAAATATTTGAAAGAAGGTAATTGGTTATTGAGCAATGTCGAGCAAACGCGATTCGAGGGCATGAGCACACGCGTTACGCATTTGCCGCAGGCGTACTGGAACTCGGTGTTGAACCCGGACATGTTGAGCGTCTTGCTGGTGGTGCCGGAACAGATGTCCGCATGGAATTTGTATTTTTATGTGCGGCATTTAAGCGAAAACAAGCAAAAAACCTCGCGCTTCGAGATCGCACTCTGGAACAAGCTGGTTTATCCGTTCGCGACGCTGGTCATGATGCTGATGGCGCTGCCATTCGCCTTCATGCACGCGCGCGCTGGCGGAGTGAGCGGCAAGGTATTCGCGGGCATCATGCTCGGCTTATCGTACTACTTGTTTAACCGGGTGTTCGCCAACTTGGGCGTGTTGCTCGATTGGTCGCCGTTATGGAGCGCGGTTTCTCCGACGCTGCTGTTTTTCATGGCGGCGGCGGGGGTCTTGGGATGGCTGGAACGGCGTTAAACCATCACCAGCCGCGTGCCGGCCAGACGGTCGTGCAGAAATTGTTTGTCGCGATCGAATAGGGCCCACAGGATGCCAAGCACGCTCAGTATGCTCGGCCATGCCAGCGCAAAGCGCCAGCATGCTTGCGGAAAGCCCAGGGCTTGACCGTCGCTGCGCTCCACCCGGAAGCGCCAGGCTTTCATCGCCACCGTTTGCCCGCCGTGCGTCCAGAACCAGGTGAAAAAAGCCAGCATGACCAGCAGCAGATAGGCTTGAAAAAATGGCATGGCGCCCGGCGCCTGCGGGTTACGTAGCAGAATAAAAACGAATGTGGCGCCGAATAACACCGCCCCCAGCACCAATGTTTCATACAGCATGCTGAATAGACGGCGCGCCAGGGTAGGCGTGCGCGTCGCGGGTGTTGCACTTTTTGCGTTAATCTCTATCATGTGGATCACATATTTCAGCGCAGTGCGGTCGGCGAGGTAGCCGTTATCCGCGTCGGGGAAGGAGAAAAATGCGCATTATATCCCAGCTCTTGGCGATTCCCGGTGTCATTGCCGCGGGAGAATACGCTTATCGCGGCGACCGTTTTTCATTTAAAGGGGAGATGTCGCCGGAATTGGCGCGCATGGCCTCGATTTTGTGCCGCTCGAACACGCTCATGACCAATATGCAGGCAGAAATTTTTTCCGCTTTCGCGGAGAATTGCGGCTGCAAGCCGGTGCAAGGCTGGGTGGTGCATGGCAAGGATGTCTCGGTATGCGTGGTGGGCAACTATTTTTGTTTTTGCCGCAATACGCGGGGCTTGCTGAACGATGTCATGACCATCATGCGCGCCAAGGTGGGTGACATCGAGGAAAATCCCCTGGTCTATATGTACGCCAAGCTGGGCGGCGACGTGAACGAGAAGCTGTATTAAGTGCCGCTGGCCGTGCGGTATATCGCCATATTCAAGCAGGAGATGCAATGAGCTTAGATAATTTGATGCAGGTGCCGGGCGCGCTCGCCGCCTTTCAGTACGACGATAGGGGCGATTTAAAAGCGCACCAAGTGAAAGAAGGCTCCGAGTTGACGCCACAGGTGTTGGATCTGCTGGCACACACCTGTGTCGCGAATATGGCGATCGCCACCATGGAAGCGCGCGGCTGGGAAGCCTTGACCGGTCAAAGCGGGTTCGAGCCGATCCAAGGATTTTCCTTGGTCGGGCTGGATTGGTCCGCGGTGGTGGGCCGCAATCATGGCGTGGTGGTAAAAAATCGCGATGCGGATTACGAAGCGGCATTCGCCGCGCTATCCGCCTATGGCGCATAAGGAGCGGCGATGCTAAGACGCCTGTTGGTGCTGGATGGCGTGGTGGCGGTTTGCCGCTTTCAAGACGATGGGACGGTGATCGATTCCGCCGGGCTCATCTCCGAGGACATGATGGCGAATCTGGCGCGATTCGCACTGTGGTACCGGCGCATGATTTCGGGCAACTGCGATGTGTTTTCGCTGTTCTCGCAAATGAACGGCTGGACACCGGCGCGCGGCTGGGTGGTCAAAGGCGCGCAGATGAGTGTACTGTCGGTCGCCAATATCGTGGCCATGGTGGAAAACAAGGACGCCGCGGTTAATGCCGTTCTTGCGGCACTGGACGAAGCGGCGCACGAATAAGCGCTACTGCTTTGCGGGCGGCGCGAGTGCAGGTGCGGCGCCTTGGGCTGGCGCATTCGGTGTCGGTGGTATAGGGAGAGGCGCGGCGGGCGGCACTTTCCGCGATTGGTAATGCTCCCATTT
>DAIAMA010000219.1 GCA_027438535.1 bacterium | reverse complement strand
CAAGATTTGTGGCGGATAGTGCAGGAGCAAATCGGCGCGGGTGCGCAAGGCATGCTGCTGAGCGGCGGCTCCAATCATCGCAACGAGGTGGAATACGGGCCTTACTATGCGACGCTGCGCCGCATCAAAGACACGTTTCCGGCGTTCAAGATCGCGCTGCATACCGCGTTGGTCGATCTCGATACCGCGCGCCGCATGGAAGATGCAGGCATCGACGCAGCGATGATGGATGTGATCGGCGCGCAAGATACGATTACCCAGGTTTATCACTTGAAGCGCGGCGTCGATGACTTCGAGCGTGCTTTGGAATATTTGGTATCCACGCAGCTAAAAGTCGTTCCGCATATCGTACTCGGCTTGCACTATGGGCGCTTGCTGGGCGAGTGGAATGCGCTGGAAATAATCCGGCGCCATCGCCCCGGCGCGGTGGTGCTGGTGGTGGTGATGCCGTTCTACGCGCCGCCGTGCCGGCCCTTCGTAACACCCGATGCGCATGAGATCGGACGCTTCTTTCTCGATGCGCGCGCCGCGTTGCCGGATATTCCCTTGTTGCTCGGTTGCGCCCGCCCCCCGGGGCGCGCAAAAGCGCAAATCGATAGCTATGCGGTGATGGCGGGATTGAACGGCATCGCGCATACCGCCGATGGTATGGTGGAATTGGCCACACGCTTGCAGCGCGAGGTGCGCGTGACGCCAGCCTGTTGCTCGATGGCGCTGGGCGATGAGTTGAGCATGATGCTGGACGAAAAAGAGCCAATAGAGAGGATTTCTCGGGATTTACAGGAGAATCCCATCGCCTTCATGCCTCGATATGGCGGGCGTGTTGATTCGGCTTCGCGTGCGCAACCCAAATGTTCGAATGGTGTTAAGGGTCTTCATCCTGTCAATCCCGAGAAATCCTGTTAATCCTGTCTATTTATGAAAACCTGGCGCGTCATCGACACCGGTCTGCGCTCCGCGGCGGAGAATATCGCGCTCAATCGCGCGCTGCTCGAAGCGCGCCAGGCGGATGAAGCGCCAAGCACGCTGCGCTTCCTGCGCTTCACGCCATCGGCGCTGCTTGGGTTTCACCAAAGCGCCGTGCAGGAACTCAATCTCGAGTATTGCCGTGAACAGGGCGTGACTGTTCAGCGCCGCATCACCGGCGGCGGCGCGATTTATTTCGACGAGACTCAATTGGGCTGGGAGCTGTATTTGCATCGGCAGGATCTCGGCTGCGCCGATATGCAGGTGATTGCGCGCCGCATTTGCGAAGCGGCGGCACGCGGCATTGGCGCGCTGGGCGTCGCGGCGCGATTCCGTCCGCGCAACGATATCGAAGTCGATGGCCGCAAAATTTCCGGCACTGGCGGCGCCTTCGATGGCGATGCGCTGATGTACCAAGGCACGCTCTTGATTCAATTCGATGTGGATAAAATGTTGCGTGTGTTGCACATTCCGGGCGAGAAACTTTCCGGCAAAGCGATTGCCTCCGCCCGCGAGCGCGTCGCGAATCTCGCCGACTTGTTGGGGTATGTGCCCGCGCTCGAAGCGGTGAAAGAAAAATTAGCGGCGGCTTTTGCCGAGGAATTCGGCATCGCGTTGGGGGCGGGGGATTTATCCGCGAGCGAGCAAGCGCGTTTTGATTCGGCGCTGGCGGAAATCGATACCGATGCGTGGGTGCACATGCTGCAGCGCCCGCTATCCGATGCGCCGATACTGGAAGGCGCGCACAAATGTCCCGGCGGCTTGGTGCGCGCGAGCGTCGCTTACGATCAAGCGCGGCAGCGCATCAAGCAGGTGTGGTTTTCGGGCGATTTTTTTGTCAATCCCGCGCGCACTATCGCCGATTTGGAAGCGCGGCTGCGCGATACCGATGCGGCGCTTCTCAAGCGCCGCATAGACGAATTTTTCGCGGCGCGCGCGGTGGATATGCTGGGCTTGCGTCCGGAGGATTTTGCCGCGGTGATCGAAGCGGCGCTGAGCCGGCGGATGGTCTTCGCGTGAATCCATTAAAGCAGATCGATGTATTAGTCATCGGCCTCGGTCCGGCGGGCGGTGCCGCTGCCGCGGCCGCGGCACGGGCGGGACTTTCCGTGCTGGCGGTGGAGCGTAAGTCGCAAATCGGCGTGCCGGTGCAGTGCGCGGAATTTATCCCATTGCCCCTGGGCAAATATGCGCAGGCCGAGGGCGTGTTGGCGCAGCGCATTGCCGGCATGATAACCCGCTTGCCTTCGGGAGCGATGGAGAATAGCGCGTTGCCGGGCTTGATGGTCGATCGTGCGGCGTTTGATTGCGCGCTCGCACGGCAGGCGGAAATGCAGGGCGCGGAATTATGGCTCGCCTGCCGCTTGCTGCGTGTCGATACGCAACGCGCCATTGCGCATATCGCTACCCCCGCGGGGGAACGCGAGGTTGCGTACCGCCTGTTGATTGCCGCCGATGGGCCGCATTCGGCGGTAGCGGCCAGTTTGGGCTTGCCCCCGCTGGAAATGGTGTATGCCCGCCAATATACGGTGCCTTTGCTGCGGCCGCATCGGCAGACGGAAATTTGGCTGTCGCACGCTTACCCCGGCGGATATGCCTGGCTGTTCCCCAAGGGCGAATATGCCAATCTCGGCGCGGGCGCGGATAAGCGGTTTACGCATGATTTAAAGCAGCCATTGGATGCGCTGCATCGCGATTTGATGGTGCAAGGCCTAGTGGGCGCGCAGGTTATCACGTTGACCGGCGGGCTCATCCCGGTGGGCGGCTTGAGAGCGGCGTTGGCCGTGGATAAAGTTTTGTTCGCAGGCGATGCGGCCGGGTTAAC
>DAIAMA010000218.1 GCA_027438535.1 bacterium | reverse complement strand
TGCCCGTAGCTCAACCGGATAGAGCACCAGCCTTCTAAGCTGGGGGTTACAGGTTCGATTCCTGTCGGGCAGGCCATATTCGCAAATAGCTTGTCACCAGCCATCGCACATGCTCGGCATCCGCCGGTGCAACCGGCACGGTTTCACCCACGGCATACACATACCAGCCGGCATCCGCGTCCACTTTGCTCCAAAGCCCACTGAGCTGCTCCCAGCGCAGGATGCCATGGAGCTTGCCGTTTAAGGTGCGGCGGAAAGCCTCAGCGGCGGTTTGCGGGAGCGGTGCGTTCATGTGGCGGTGGATTATTTGGCGACTTGGCGTTCGCGCATTTCATCCAGCGTCTTACAGTCGATGCACAGCGTGGCGGTAGGGCGGGCTTCCAGGCGCTTCAGGCCGATCTCCACGCCGCAGCTTTCGCAATAACCGTAATCGCCGGATTCGATTTTGACGATGGTTTCATCGATTTTCTTGATCAGTTTGCGTTCGCGGTCGCGATTGCGCAATTCCAAGGCGATGTCGGATTCTTGGCTGGCGCGGTCGTTGGGATCGGCAAAGACCGTGGCCTCGTCCTGCATGGTATGCACGGTACGGTCGATATCGTGGGACAAATCCGCTTTCCACTCCGCCAGGAGTTTGCGAAAATGCGCCTGTTGCCGCGCATTCATGTAGGCCTCGCCTTTTTTCGGTACATAAGGGGCGAAAGTCTTGTGTGGTTCTCCGGACATCTTGGTTCTACCCTAGTTGCAAAAAAACGATTTAATACCAGCTTTTTCCTTTTATCGCAAGTTTCCTCGCATTATCGAAAAGGGGGTGACGTGGTTTTGGAAGCTTTGATTTTTGACGTGGACGGCACGCTCGCCGATACCGAGCGCGATGGGCATCGCCTGGCCTTTAATGCGGCGTTCCGCGAGTTCGGGCTGGACTGGGCGTGGGATGTACCCACCTATGGGCGATTACTCGCCGTGACGGGCGGTAAGGAGCGTATGCGGCATTATGTGGACACACTGCGCCCGGACTTTGCCAAGCCAGCGGATTTTGACGATTTAGTGGCGCAGTTGCACCAGGCCAAGACGCGCCACTACACCGCTTTGCTGGCACAAGGCGGGATCCCGCTGCGTCCCGGCGTGAGGCGCCTGCTGCAAGCGGCGCGCGATCAAGGTCTGCGGCTCGCGATCGCGACTACCACCACGCCGGAAAACGTCACGGCCTTGCTGGAACACAGTCTGGCGCCGGGATCGGAAGCCTGGTTTGAGCAAATCGGCGCGGGAGACATCGTTCCCGCGAAAAAGCCCGCGCCGGATATTTATCGCTGGGTGTTGACGCGGCTGAAACTGAAGCCCGAGCAATGTTTGGCATTCGAAGATTCCGGCAACGGCATTCGGGCGAGTTGCGGAGCGGGGCTGAAAACCGTGGTGACCATCAATGACTATACCGCCGATCATGATTTCGGCGCGGCCGTCGCGGTGCTGAGCGATTTCGGCGAGCCCGGTGCGCCGTTCCGGGTGCTGCGCGGAGATGGTCTGGGGAAATCCTACGTCGATCTGGATTTGCTGCGCGCGTGGCACGCGGTGCGCTAATCCGCGCGCGATTGATAAGCGTGCAAGGTATTTTGCAGCAGGGTCGCGATCGTCATCGGTCCCACGCCGCCCGGCACTGGCGTGATCCAGGCTGCGCGTTGCAGCGCCGCGTCGAAATCCACATCGCCGCAGATTTTGCCGTCGGGCAAGCGATTGATGCCGACATCGATCACTACCGCGCCGTCGCGAATCCAGTCGCCTTGTATCATGCGCGGCTTCCCCACCGCGACCACCAGAATTTCGGCCTGCCGCACATGGCTGGGTAAATCGCGCGTGGCGCTATGGGTAATAGTCACGGTACAGCCGGCAAGCAACAGCTCCAGCGCCATCGGGCGGCCCACGATATTGGAAGCGCCGACCACCACGGCATGCTTGCCGCGCAACGCTATCCCGGTCGATTGCAGCAGTGTCATCACGCCGTATGGCGTGCAGGGGCGCAGCGTCGGCATGCGCTGCGCTAGGCGTCCTAAATTGTAGGGATGAAAACCATCCACATCCTTAGTTGGCTGGATGCGTTCGATCACGGCCCGGTCGTCGATTTGCCGGGGTAGCGGCAATTGCACCAAAATGCCGTCGATCTCGGTGTCGGCGTTGAGCCGGTCGATGAGCGCGAGGAGCTCGTCTTGGGTCGCGGCGGCGGGTAGATCGTAGTCGATCGAACGGATGCCGGCCTTCTCGCACGCCTTGCGTTTATTCTTGACGTAGATAGCCGAAGCGGGATTGTCGCCGACCAAAATCACGGCCAAGCCCGGCGCGCGACTGCCGGCGGCGGCACAGGAATCGGTAATTTTGCGGATTTTTATAAGCAGATTTTCCGCGATCGCCTTGCCATTGATAATGTGTGCGCTCATAAAAGGGTTTCAAATAGATAAAGTGCCATCATCGCATTGCCTGGGGGGCTTACTCAAGTGGCCGCTTGAATTGATTTTTTTGGCGGCCGCGGCTATAGTGCGGGTGCCCCGAATGCGGCAGGTGCATTGGTTTCGTTCGCGGTGTTTCATGTACGGGGTGTAGCGTAGCCTGGTAGCGCGCCTGCTTTGGGAGCAGGATGTCGGGAGTTCAAATCTCTCCACCCCGACCAATTTTTGCTGACGTGCAGGGTCACGACAGTTTCTTTTACGGTGTCAGCCTGGTACGATCTGCCCGTAGCTCAACCGGATAGAGCACCAGCCTTCTAAGCTGGGGGTTACAGGTTCGATTCCTGTCGGGCAGGCCAT
>DAIAMA010000217.1 GCA_027438535.1 bacterium | reverse complement strand
GAACGCAGTTCGTGAGCCGCGTCCGCGACGAAGGCGCGCTGCGCGCTCAGCGCGTGATCGAGCCGGGCCAGCAAGTCGTTGAGCGCATCCACGATGGGGCGAATTTCGGGCGGTATGCCCGCGCTCGGCAGCGGTTGCAGCGCGCTGGCGGAGCGCTGCTCGAGGGCTTGGGCCACGCGCCGGATCGGTTGCAGGGCGCGCCCGACGACCACGGTGATGAGCAGCGCCAGTGCCGGAATCAGCGCCAGGATAGGCAGCAGCGAGCGCATGGCCGACCCGAACACGAGTTCATCCCGCGCCGATGTGGCTTGGGCGACTTGTACGATGCGATCATGTCGAGTCTCGATGAACACGCGCCAGCGATTGCCTCGCGCCGCAACGGTGGAGAAACCGGTGGCGGTAAATCGCGGCAGGATATGCGCGGGATGCGAAGCGTAAAGCAATGCGCCGTCCTCATTCCATACTTGCACGATGAGATCTTCTTCGGGGTCTTCCGCGACCCCGGTCTTGGGTTGCTCCGCAAGCTCGGATGGCAAGGAATGCGCGATTTGGCGCAGTTGATAATCGAAGAGTTCGCTGGTCTCTTCACGCACCTTGAGATACAGCGCAAAGCCGGCGATGAGCGTCGACACCAGCATCCCGCCAATCAGCCCGATCAAAAGCTGTTGGCGGATAGTTCTCATCCGGCGGCCGCCACTTTGTAGCCCACGCCGCGCACGTTCTTGATGAATGCGCTGCCAAGCTTTTTGCGCAGCATATGAATGTAGACCTCGACGGTGTTGCTTTCCACTTCTTCGTTCCAGCCGTAGAGTTTTTCTTCCAGGTTTGCTTTCGACACCACTTCACCGGGCACTTCCATCAAGGCATGCAACAAGGCGAATTCGCGCGACGACAAATGCAGCGGATTGCCTTGGTGGGTGACCACGCGCGTCGCCGGATTCAAGGTGACGCCGGCGAACACGATCTCCGGATTGGCGCGCCCGGCGCTACGCCGCAGCAGGGCGCGGATTCTGGCGAAGAGTTCGTCCAAATTGTAAGGCTTGATCAAGTAGTCGTCCGCGCCCGCGTCGAGGCCGCGCACGCGATCGGCGGTAGCGTCGCGCGCGGTGATGATCAACACCGGCGCCGTGCCGCCTTGCTTGCGATAGGCGATCAGCACCTCGATTCCCTGCTTCTTGGGTAAGCCCAGATCGAGCAATACCAGATCGTACACTTGGTTGCTCAGGGCGAGCTCCGCAGCGCGTCCGTCGCGCACCCAGTCCACGGCGTAGTTTTCGCCATGCAGCCCCTCTTCGACGCTTTCGCCTATCATCGGATCGTCTTCTACCAGCAGTATCCTCATCGATGCCCCTCGCCTCTTCTCACTCTGCCCAGCCCCAATATCGCTAAACGCACATTATCAACGCAAAAACCCCGCCAAGAAGCGGGGTTGAGCAGGCCAGGTTTATTTAATCGGGGTTAGGACCCTCTGCCTTGTTTTCCAGCACATCGCCGGATTGCGCGTCCACGCCGACCTCATGGGTAACTTTACCCGAACGAATATCGAACGAATAGCGCAGGCCGCTGCCGCCATTTTCCTTTTCCAGTTCTTCGTCGGTAATCTTGCCGGGGTGGGCTTTGAGGGCGATGGCACGTGCCTCGGTGATGCTTACTTTGGCATTGCGAGCCAATTTCTCACCCGTGTAAGCGTGGGCGGAAACGCCGCCGCCTAATAGCGCGGCTGCCATTACCAAAGACATGAAGCGTGGGTTGCGGATAGTTTTTAATGCGCGGTTACTCATGGTATTACTCCTGATTAAGTCAATGCGGGCAGGCAAAATTACCTTACCGAAATGCCATTCTAGGCCGCGTAACTTAAGGCAAACTTAAACGTCTGCGTAACCGCGCACAAAAATATCAAATATCAATCGTCATCATCGTCGTTCCAGTCGCGGTGCCGGCGAGCTCGCCAACCACCGTGGTCCTCGGCAACCACCACATTGACGTCGATGAAACGGCCCGGATCGTAGGGCAGCACGGTCACCCCGTTACGGCCATGATAGCGGTATACCACATTGTAGCCGGTCAGCACTTGGCGATAGCTGTCGCGGATCTGGCAACGTTCCACCTGACGCGGCCGCGAATAACCATAGCCGCGGTCGCTGTTGCTGATGTTGTCGCCCACCAGCGCACCGGTCACCGCGCCCACGGCAGCGGCGGCAGTGCGGCCATTGCCTTGTCCCACGGTATTGCCGAGCAGGCCGCCGACCACGCCGCCGATGAGAGCGCCGCCGTAGGAACGCGGCTCCCTTCTGTATTCGCTGCTTACCGTTTCGGTCCAGCACTCGCGGCGCGGCTCATTCACCTGCCGGTAGATCGGCGTGGAAGACAATACCCGTGCATGGTCATTTAAATACTCGGAGCGGTCAGCCAGCGCGGCGGTGCTCAATGTCATCAGAGCAATGGCGCCGGCGGTTAATTGAGTCGTACGCATGATTCATCTCCTTATCGTGATGTGACGATTCGTTTTCGAATCCACGCCCGCATCATCGCTGACAAGCGTTTCCGCACTATTTCCGATTGCAACTAAATTGTAAAAATATGTTACTCGGCCGATCTATCCGCTTTGCCTGTCAGCAGCCAATACAGTACCGGCATTACCAGCAGCACCAGCGGCAACTGCACCGCCAATCCGGCGATGATGGCCACCGCCAGCGGCTGTTGCATGGCGGAGCCCTGACCGATAGCGAAGGCCAGCGGCAGCAGCGTGAGAATGGCGGCGAAGGTCGTCATGGCGATGGGGCGCATGCGGTTTTTTCCGGCCTCGATCAGCGCTTGCGGAAACGGCATTTCACCGATTAAATCGCGGTACTCGGAAAAGTAGAATATCGCGACCTCGGTGACG
>DAIAMA010000216.1 GCA_027438535.1 bacterium | reverse complement strand
CGCAATGCGCTGCCGTATCGGACGCGGCAGGGAAGCGCAGAGCCAGGCCAGCGCGCGCAGCCAGCTTGGCCAGCTTGCGATGTCGTAGTTGCAATGCGCTTGAGCAGCGATATTTCCTTGTGCATCGATGACGATGGCGCGTGCGCCACCGGTGCCGAAATCGAGACCGAGATAAAGCGGGTTGTTCATATTGATAGCATATTACAACTGGGCGGTTTAGCGTTATCGTCGAGTAGTGGCGCCGCCGATTCTGTCGATAATTCTCCAAACTGCTGTTATCGGGCCACCAAGCAAGGCGTTTGCTGGGCAGGGGCTTACGATAAAGAATAGTCCATTCCAACTACAGAACGGGCAATGCTTTTGGCATTGCAGGTTTTAATCCATTGGAGTAGTGTTGCCATTGGCATGATAGCCGGCTAGCCACCGGCGAATAATATTGAAGCGAGCAGCATAGTTCGCGAAATATGGATTTACCAGGGGAGCGAGATGCAACAACACACTCTGCCGTTGCGGCAAGACGAAGTGTTATGGGGCTTGGGGAGCTTTTGCCAAATCAACCGGATACCGTTTGATCCGGGCTTGGTGCTTCAGAATTTTCCGCCGCCGTATAGCGTCGCGACCCTGTTGCATGCGCTGCAAGCCTTGGGCTTCGAAGCCGAATCGCGCGCGATATCGGAGCAGGATATACAGCGCTCGGTCTTCCCGTGCATCGCAGTGCTCAAGCCGAATCCGCCGGACGAGACGACAAACGCCGAGCCACCGGCCCGCGCCCTCGCCTTGATCGTCAAAGCCGATGCCGAGCGTATTCTATTCTTCGGGGCCGGTAACGACACCGCTCAAGTCATGCCGGCCACCCAATTCGCCGAGCGCTTCGAACCCTTCGTGATTCTCGCCGCCCGCGCATCGGAACAAGTCAACGATCCCGATGCCGCAAACGAAACCAAGGCATTCGGTTTTCGCTGGTTCGTGCCTGAATTGCTCAAGCATAAAAAAGTCTGGCGCGATATCCTGGCCGCCTCGCTCGCGATCCAATTGCTGGCGCTCGCCACGCCTTTGTTCACCCAGGTGGTGATCGACAAAGTCGTCGTCCACCACACCCTCAATACCCTGCTCGTGATCGCCGTCGCCCTCGGCTTCTCGATGGCGTTTACCGCCGGCATGAGCTGGGTGCGGCAATACCTCGTGCTGCATACCGGCAACCGGGTCGATGCCGTGCTCGGCACGCAGGTGTTCGAGCATTTGTTTAGGCTGCCGCCGCGCTATTTCGAACACCGTTCCACCGGCGTCCTGGTCGCCCGCTTGCACGGTGTGGAAACGATCCGCGAATTCATTACCGGCGCGGCGGTCACCTTTCTCCTCGATCTGCCGTTCATCGTGATCTTCTTAGCCATCATGTTCTATTACAGTTGGCTGTTGTCGCTGGTGGCGCTGGGCATCATCACGCTTATCGCCGTCCTCAGCGTGGGCATCACGCCACTGCTGCGCCAGCGGCTCAATCACCAATTCATGGTGGGTGCGCGCAATCAGGCCTTTCTCACCGAATACGTTTCGGGTATGGAAACCGTCAAGTCGCTGCAAATGGAGCCGCAGCTCAATCGCCGCTATGGCGAATACCTGGCCGACTATCTCGCCGCCGGCTTCAATACGCGCCAACTCTCCAATAGCTACAATGTGGTGGCCAATACCCTGGAACAATTGATGACCCTCATCATCCTGTGCCTGGGGGCATGGCTCGTCATGACCCGCACCGATTTCACCATCGGCATGCTGATGGCGTTTCAGATGTTCGCGGGACGGGTGAGCCAGCCGCTGTTAAGGCTGGTCGGCCTGTGGCAAGAATTCCAGCAAGCCGATATTGCCGTCAAACGTCTGGGCGATGTAATGAACGTGCCCGCCGAGCCGTACTCCCTCACGCCCAGCCGCGAGGCCAAGGGCCGCGGTGAAATCAAAATCCACAACTTGAGCTTCCGCTACGGCGAAGACCGGCCTTTCCTCTATCACGACTTCAATCTCGCTCTCGAACCCGGCAAATGCATCGCGCTCATGGGGCCCTCGGGCTCGGGCAAAAGCACGCTCGCCAAATTGCTGCAAGGCTTCTACCAGCCCAGCGATGGGCAAATCACGCTCGATGGCCGCGATATACGCCACCTTTCTGCCAATGAACTGCGCCATTATTTTGGCGTGGTACCGCAAGAGACCATGCTGTTCTCCGGCGCCATCTACGATAACCTCATCATCGCCAACCCGCATGCGAGCTTCGAGCAGGTGATCCAAGCCTGTAAGGTCGCCGAAATTCACGACACCATCGAACAGATGCCCAAAGGCTACCAAACCGAAATCGGCGAACACGGCGTGGGCCTCTCCGGCGGCCAGAAGCAGCGTATCGCCATTGCGCGCGCGCTTCTCAAACAACCCCGAATCTTGCTGTTCGACGAAGCCACCAGCAACCTTGACGCGCACACCGCGGAACACTTCGCCCGCACCATCAACGCGCTCAAAGGCCAAGTCAGTATGTTGTTCATCACCCACCAGCTTCCGCGAGGATTAAAGGTAGACGAGGTCGTGGTACTGGGCGACAAAGCGGGCGATCCAGAAAAACGCGTGAGTGTGGTACCGGAACAGAGCATGCCGCGAGATGACTGAACTGGCATATGTAGATAACAAGTAGAGACAAGGGGGGGGGATTTTCCGCATGCTTAACAAACGCGCATTGCATCACTGGTTCACCGGCCTTCAAGCCGAAGCCCACGACTTCGCGCCCGCCATTCTCAAGGCGCAACATCGTCCGCCCGCGCCCTTGCCGCGACTCGTGCTTTACACGTTGCTGCTTCTGTTTGGCACGGTCGTATTGTGGGTGATCTTCGGGCGGCTGGATGTCGTGTCGGTC
>DAIAMA010000215.1 GCA_027438535.1 bacterium | reverse complement strand
TGCCTCTTCAAATCAACGTCGGCCAAGCCACGCATATCGGCGCGCGCGAGCATAACGAAGACTACGCCGCTTGCGTCACGCCCGAGGCTTCGGTCGCGCAAATTAAGGGCGCGCTGCTGGCGATCGCGGATGGCGTGGGCGGCGGCGCGGCGGGCCGCGAGGCGGCGGAATACACGGTGCGCGGCGTGCTGTCCGATTACTACGCGACGCCCGACACCTGGGAAGTGCCGTTCGCGTTGGATAAAATCCTGACCGCGATCAATCGTTGGCTGCGCGCGCAGGCGAGCTCGCGCCGCGAGTCGACCGGCATGGCGACCACCTTGAGCGCCTTGATTTTGCGCGGCAGCCGCTACTACACCGCGCACGTGGGCGATTCGCGCATCTACCGGCTGCGCGGCGAGCAGTTGCAGCAACTCACCAACGATCATGTATGGGATCGTCCCAATATGCAGCATGTGTTGAAACGCGCCGTGGGCCTGGACGATTTTTTGTCGGTGGATTATGGCGACGGCGATCTGGCTGCGGACGACGTATTTTGCCTCGTCACCGATGGGATATGGGAACCGCTGGGTGAGCTGGCATTGCACGAGCTGTTGCATTTGCACCGCGATCCGCAGCGCGCCGCCGATGCTTTGGTGGAAACCGCGACTAAGCGTGGCGGCCAAGACAACGCTAGCGCGGTCGTCGCCAAAATTGTTCAAGCGGGTGACGAATCGCTGCACGATTTTCTGGCCGAGGGCAAAACCCTGCCTTTACCCGCGCGCTTGAAGCCGGGGGCGCATCTCGACGACTTCGAGGTGCTGGCGCTATTGCACGAATCGCGTGCTTCCGTGCTGTATCAGGTGCGGCATACCGGCACGCGGCAAGTGGGCGTATTGAAGACCTTGCAAGCCGCACTGGCGGGCGACGCGGCAAGCTGTGCGGGACTGTTGATGGAGGAGTGGCTCGCCAAGCGCGTGCTGGCGCATTATTTTCCGCAAGTGGTGCCTATTGCGCCAGGCGCGCGCAGCGCCCTGTACTATGTGATGAGTTATCACGAGGGGGCGACCTTGCAACAGCGCTTGGATCAAGGTCAACATTTCTCGGTGGCGGATGTGACGCAGATCGGCATTCGCTTGCTCAAAGGGCTCTCGGCGCTGCACCGTCTGCATATCATCCACCGCGACATCAAGCCCGCCAATCTGCATAGCGGTGCCGACGGCAAGCTGCGCATTCTCGATCTCGGCGTTGCGCTCAACCCCTGGACCGCGGAAGGCGCGCGCGGCAATGCCGGCACCCCCAGCTTTATCGCACCGGAATTGTTTGGCAGCGGCGGTGTGGCGAGTACGCAAACCGATCTCTATGCGGCCGGCGTGACGCTCTATCATTTGCTGACGCGCAAATATCCCTATGGCGAGATCGAACCGTTTCAGCACCCGCGCTTCGGCGAGCCCGCGCCGCCGACGCGCTATCGTCCCGATATCCCGCAGTGGCTGGAAAATATTCTGCTCAAAGCGGTGGCACGCGATCCGCAGCACCGATTCGAGACCGTGGAAGAGATGTTGCTTGCCTTGGAGCGCGGCGAGATGCAGCCGCTTGCCGCGTTGCCGCCTACGCCGCTGATGGAACGCAACCCGCTCGCGGTGTGGCAGGGCTTGGCGCTGCTTTCCTTCGTGCTTAATTTATTGCTGCTGTATTGGTTATTGGCGGGGGCTTGATGCCGATTTCATGCGGCAGACCGCGACAGCTTATTCCTGGAACCCCTGCGCGCGATAAGTCAGCACCAAGGTGTCGCGGTGCCCATTTTCAGCCGTCGGTTGAATCGGCGTGGATTCGTGAATCACCCGCTTGTCGTCGAGCAAGAGCAGTGTCCAGGGTTCGATCAGGGTGAAACGCTGACCGCTGGTGCCCATCGCTTCGAAGATGCGGCTTTCGCCCCCTTTTACCTGTGTGCGTTCCACCAGCAGGATGGCCACGAAGTCCACCCCGTCCCGGTGCGCGCCTTCCGGTGTCGGCCGGCCGATGCCGCCGGTGGTGTCGATGCGGAATTGGTGCGCTTCCACATACCATGGCTGCGCGCCCTCAATTTGCGAACACACTTCACCCACGGCTTGCAGCAGTCGCGGCCATACCGGCTGGCTCACCGTGGACGGTGCGATGGGCTCGAATAAACGCTTCATGCCGCCGTGCAAGGCGTTGTACTCCAATGGCTGCCAGTGCGCGCGGTGGGGTGTCTGCCTGACTTTGGGCCCGGTCACCACAAAGCAGGAGTGTCTGCGGCGCCGATAGCGGCCGCCGTCTTTAAGAAAATTATCCGGCGGCAGATCATTCCAGCTTGATTTCAGCGCTTCCAGGCTAGCCAGTTCGCAGTGCGCGAGTTCGCAAACACCGGCGGGGCTCAGCGTGGCATAGCCATTTGCCTGCACGCTATGCGCAAGCTGTTCGGGCGTGGTAAAGCAGGGAGAAAGGATGGCGCTGGTCATGGGGTAAGTGAGTTGCGTGCGATGTCAGGAGCGTATTCCATGCCCGCGATTGAGCAGATACAAGGCAAACCCGAACAAGCCCGCAATGAAACCCACAATAGCCGTATAGGCTGTGGCAAGGTTCACATCCGACACGCCGAGCAAGCCGTAACGAAACGCATTGACCATATACAAAATCGGATTCGCCAAGGAAATTTTTTGCCAGAACGGCGGCAGCATGGCAACGGTATAGAACACCCCGCCCAAATAGGTCAGCGGTGTCAGCACAAAGGTGGGAATCACGGAAATATCGTCGAAGCTTTTGGCGTAAATCGCGTTAATCAAGCCGGCCAGCGAGAATAAAATACTGGTGAGCGTGAGCACTGAAACCGCGATCCACAAGTTATGCAGAGGGATAGGGGTGAAGAACAACGCGACGCCGGTCACCGCC
>DAIAMA010000214.1 GCA_027438535.1 bacterium | reverse complement strand
TTGACCAGATTATCGATCACCGACAATACCACCACGGTATCGCCGCCCTGGGGGCGATGCACCGCGATGCGGCAGATATTGGCTGCCCGCACCGAGCGCGTTTCGGGATGCGCACCCGGCGCCAGCACATCCACGAACGCTTCGCCGCGATAACGATTTTCGAATAGCGCTTGCAGATCGGCCTCTTGCGTCAAGCGCGCGTACAGCGTGGCATGAATCCCGCGGATGATAGGCGTGAGATGCGGCACGAACGTCAACCCCACCTCGCGCCCGGCAACGCGCGCCAGGCCTTGGCGAATCTCAGGCAAATGCCGGTGCCCGGCGACGCCATAGGCCTTGAAGTTGTCCGCCGCTTCCGCGAGTAGGGTATGGACTTCGGCTTTGCGCCCGGCGCCGGACACGCCGGATTTGGCATCGGCGATGAGATGCGCCGGGTCCACCACACCCGCTTCAATGAGCGGCAGGAAGCCCAATTGCACCGCGGTGGGATAACAGCCGGGATTGGCAATCAGGCGCGCGCCGCGGATTTTTTCGCGATTGATTTCCGGCAGCCCATACACGGCTTGCGCCACCAGATCGGGGCAGGCGTGCGGCATGCCATACCATTTCTCCCATGTCGGCACATCGCGAATGCGAAAATCCGCCGCGAGGTCGATTACCTTCACGCCCGCATCGAGCAGCGCGCGGGTTTGGGTCATGGCGATGCCGTTGGGCGTGGCGAAAAACACCACATCGCACGTATTCAGCGGTGCAGTCGCGGGGTCTTCGAAGGCCAGCTTCACCCGTCCGCGCAAATTCGGGAACATATCCGCCACCGGCATGCCCGCCTCTTTGCGCGAGGTAATGGTCGTGAGCTGCGCTTGCGGATGCTGCGCCAGCAAACGCAGCAACTCCACCCCGGTGTAACCAGTACCGCCGACAATACCGACTTTGATCATAGTGCCAAGTCCTCGGTGCCGAAACCGCAAAAACCAAGATTCTGTCTTTTGCTTAAAAGTTTGATGATACCGCCGAACCAACAGAAAAGCCGCCTCGCGGCGGCTTTCTGTATCAAGCGTAATGCGATTAGCGTTTGGAGAACTGCTTACGCCGGCGCGCCTTGTGAAAGCCGACTTTCTTACGTTCCACTTCGCGCGCATCGCGCGTCACCAGACCGGCCTTCTTCAGCGCCGGTTTCAGATCGGCGCTGAAATCGATCAAGGCACGGGTAATGCCGTGGCGTACCGCGCCGGCTTGACCCGATTCGCCGCCGCCCAACACATTCACTTTAATGTCGAACTTGGCTTGGTTTTCGGTGAGCATGAGCGGCTGGCGCACGATCATGCGGCCGGTTTCGCGCGAGAAATATTCGTCCACCGGCTTTTCGTTGACCGTGATGATGCCCTTGCCGGGTTTCAGAAAAACGCGGGCTATCGAGCTTTTGCGCCGGCCCGTGCCGTAATACCAGGTTCCGATCATGAGCGTTCCTTAAATTTCCAGCGCTTGGGGTTGTTGCGCGATGTGCGGATGATCCGTACCGGCGTACACCTTCAGCTTCTTAATCATCGCATAGCCCAGCGGGCCTTTGGGCAACATGCCCTTGACCGCTTTCTCGAGAATACGCTCGGGATGCTTGGCTTGCAGTTTGGTGAAATTGGTCGTGTAAATACCGCCCGGATATCCGGAGTGGCGGTGATACAGCTTATCCTCGGCTTTGTTGCCGGTGACGCGAAGTTTCTCGACATTGACCACGACGATATAGTCACCCGTATCCATATGCGGGGTGAACATCGTCTTATGCTTGCCGCGCAGACGGTGCGCGATCGCGGTAGCCACACGGCCCAACACCTTATCGGTGGCATCCACGATGAACCAATCGCGGCGAATATCCTGCGGTTTTGCGGAGTACGTTCCCATCCAGAATCCAATTGCTGAAATTGCGAAAGCCGTGAACTATATAGGATTTACCCCCGGCTTGTCAAACCAGGCCTGCCCCATAACAGGATTCATCGAAACTACTCCTTTCGCGGTTAAAATGCGGGCAGCACATGGACCCGCATACCACTTGGCTGATCAGCAACCTCGCCGCCGCCGCGCTGCTGCTGCCGCTCGACCTGATTCTTATCGGCTTCTTCGGCTTGGCCGTACTCAAGCGTCGGCCTCGGCTCGGCAAAACCCTCATCGCTACCAGCCTTGCCTTGTTCTATCTGCTATCCACACCCATAGTCGCGGGCCACCTGCTCGGCTTACTGGAAAAAAACATCATCCCGCTGCCGGGAAAAAATCCGCCGGATGCGGATGCCATCGTGATCTTGGGCGGCGGCACCTACCGCGATGCGCCGGAGTATGGCGCCGATGCCGTCAAGCCACTCGCCTTGGAACGGCTGCGCTATGGCGCCTGGCTGCATAGGCTCACCGGCAAACCGATCTTGGTTACGGGCGGCGCCCCGGAAGGTGGCACGCCGGAAGGCATCGTGATGCGCGCGGTGCTCGTGAACGAATTTAAAACGCCGGTGAAATGGGTCGAGGCACGCTCCTTCAATACCGAAGAAAACGCGGTATTCAGCGCCGCGATACTTAAGCGCGAAGGGATTAATCGGGTCTACGTGGTGAGCCATGCCTGGCACCTCCCGCGCGCCCTCGGCGCATTCCGCAAGGCGGGGCTGACGCCGATCGCGGCGGGCACCCACTTCCATCGCCGGCAACCGCGCACGCTGTTTTCCTTCCTGCCCGCGGCCAGCGCGTTAAATGACAGCTACTATGCTTTACACGAAGCGGTAGGATTGCTTTGGTATCGGCTGCGTTATGGGAATACCGGCTAACCTTCTTTAAAGATGCCGCGAGCAAGTCAGGCCGCGCAGAAAAACGTCACTTTTTACCCGCACACCACTTACGCCACATCCACCGGAATAC
>DAIAMA010000213.1 GCA_027438535.1 bacterium | reverse complement strand
TTGCTGAATGAAGGCGGGTGGCGGTAGCATGCCGGGGGATACGGTTAGTACTTCATAACCCGTTTCTGTAACCAATACCGTGTGCTCCCATTGCGCGGACAAGCTGTGGTCCTTGGTCTTTATTGTCCAGCCATCGCCCATCTCACGAATTTCGCGCCGACCGGCATTGATCATTGGTTCAACTGTAAAAATCATTCCTGGCACCAGCTTTTCCAGAGTGCCGGGACGACCATAGTGCAGGACTTGCGGCTCTTCATGAAATGCCCGGCCTATACCATGACCGCAAAATTCGCGCACCACGCTATAGCCATTGGCTTCGGCATGGCGCTGAATCACATGGCCGATGTCGCCTAAATATTTGCCAGGTGCGATTTCCTCAATGCCCAGCCACATGCACTCATGGGTGATTTCGCATAGCCGCTTGGCTTGGATCGAGGGCTCTCCCACGAAAAACATGCGGCTGGTATCGCCGTGATAGCCGTCCTTGATCACCGTGATATCGATATTGATGATATCGCCTTGTTTGAGCTTCTTCGATTCGCTCGGCACGCCGTGGCAAATGACGTGATTGACCGAGGTGCAAATCGATTTCGGGTAGGGGGTATAACCGGGCGGCGCGTAATTCAGCGGCGCCGGGATCGTGCCTTGTTGCTCTACCATGTAATCGTGGCAAAGGCGGTCGATTTCGTTGGTGGTGATCCCGGGCTTGACCAGGGGGCCGATGAAGTCCAAGACCTCGGCCGCGAGTTTGCCCGCCACCCGCATTTTTTCGATTTCATCCGCCGATTTGATCGTGATAGCCATATAAAGTGTAAGGATTTCCGTGAGTTATTGTGCAATTATAACAGTGCGCGCCGCATCTGGGCATGTCTCCTCCGGAAAAGCTTGAGTCCGGCATGACAAAGCAAAATGCCTTTAAGGTTGAATGGATTAGCCTGCTTATGCTATGATCCACAGCTTCATTCCGGCGCCGCCGGGGTGAAAATTCGCACACCCGCTTCACATAAAGGGTGCCGCGTCTTGCGATCAATTTATCGCCGCAAGCCGGTGTCAGGAAAGCGGGTGGAGGACTTAACCCTTTATCAGGAGTACTTAGAATGTCCGTGACCATGCGTCAAATGCTCGAGGCTGGCTGTCATTTCGGCCATCAAAGCCGTTATTGGAATCCCAAAATGGCTCCCTACATCTTCGGGGAGCGCAATAAGATTCACATTATCAATCTGGAAAAAAGCCTGCCCTTGTACCAGGACGCGCTCAACTATGTGCGCAAGCTGGTCGCCAACAAGGGTACGGTGCTGTTCGTCGCCACCAAGCGCCAAGCGCGCGAGATCGTGCAAGAAGAAGCCGAGCGTTGCGGCATGCCGTACGTGAATCATCGCTGGCTGGGTGGCATGCTCACAAATTTCAAAACCGTGCGCCAATCGGTCAAGCGTCTGCGCGAGCTGGATCAGATGACGCAAGACGGCAGCCTGGAAAAGCTCTCCAAAAAAGAAGCGCTGAATTACCACCGCGAACTGGAAAAGCTGATGCGCAGCATGGGCGGCATCAAAGATATGAACAGCCTGCCCGATGCCATCGTGATTATCGATGTCGGCTATCAAAAAGGCGCAGTGACCGAGGCCAATAAGCTGGGTATCCCGCTGGTGGGCGTGGTGGATACCAACCATTCGCCGGATGGCGTGACCTATATCATTCCCGGCAACGACGACTCCAGCCGCGCTATTCGGCTGTATATGCGCGGCTTGGCGGATGCGGTGCTGGAGGGCAAGGCGCAGATCATGCAAGAAATCGTCGCCGAAGACTTCGCCGAGGCAGGCGACGCGCCAGTCGCGTGAGCAAAAAAGGGGCGGGAGCCCCTTTTTTATTAGTACCGAATTGAATTTGTATCGAGGAGTAAAGACATGGCGGAAATTACCGCGGGTATGGTGAAAGAACTGCGCGAGCAAACCGGGCTCGGCATGATGGAATGCAAAAAAGCCTTGGCAGAGGCCGGCGGCGACATGAAAAAAGCCGAAGACCTGTTGCGCATCAAGAGCGGCGCGAAAGCCACCAAGGCCGCGGGCCGCGTTGCGGCGGAAGGCGTGATCGGCAGCTTTATCAGTGCCGACGGTAAACTGGGCGCGCTGGTCGAAGTGAATTGCGAGACCGACTTCGTGGCGAAGAACGACGATTTCTCCGCCTTCGCCAAAGAAGCGGCGAAGCTGGTGGCCGAACAGAATCCGGCGGATATCGCCGCGCTATCCAATCTCAAGCTGGCTTCCGGGCAAACGGTGGAAGAAGCGCGCAAGGCGCTGGTGATGAAGCTGGGCGAGAATATGACGCTGCGCCGCATGGCGCGCTTTGCGACCGCCGGCCGCTTGTCGGTGTATTTGCACGGCACCAAGATCGGTGTGATGGTGGATCTCGCCGGCGGCGACGATCAGCTTGGCAAAGATTTGGCCATGCATGTGGCGGCGTCCAAGCCGATATGCGTTTCCAAGGAGCAAGTGTCGCCGGAATTACTGGCTAAGGAACGCGAGATTTATACCGCGCAAGCGGCGGAAAGCGGTAAACCGGCGAATATCGTCGAGAAGATGGTGGACGGCCGGATCGCGAAGTATTTGGCGGAAGTGACTTTGCTTGGCCAGCCCTTCGTGAAAAATCCGGATGAAACGGTGGAGAAGCTGCTCGCGTCCAAGAACGCCAAGGTCAACACTTTCCAGATGTTCATCGTCGGCGAAGGCATCGAGAAGAAGGTCGTCGACTTCGCCGCGGAAGTGGCGGCCGCCGGTCAGATCTAAGCATGGCGCAGCCTAAATACAAGCGCATCCTGCTTAAGCTCAGCGGCGAAGCGCTGATGGGCGACGGTGCCTACGGCATCGACCGCGCGACCATCGACCGTATCGTGGGCGAGGTGGCGGCGGTGGTGCGGCTGGGCG
>DAIAMA010000212.1 GCA_027438535.1 bacterium | reverse complement strand
GACGCAGCCGATTACCAATGGGCCACGCAAATGCTTACTGAATATCGCCTCGCGGAACGCTGCCCGGTGCTGTTTTCGCCGGTGCATGGCACACTTAATCCGACGCTGCTCGCGGAGTGGATATTGCGCGATCGATTGCCAGTGCGCATGCAAGTGCAACTCCACAAATATTTATGGGACAGCGAACCCGGCCGATAGCGCGGCGAGGAGTATGAATGACGACTGACACGAAGCGCGCGGTGGTGCTGCTTTCCGGCGGCTTGGATTCGGCTACGACGCTGGCGCTCGCGAAAAACGACGGCTACGCCTGCTACTGCCTGAGCCTGGATTACGGTCAGCGCCATCGCGTGGAATTGGAAGCCGCCGCTCAAGTGGCGCGCGCCTTGGGCGCCGCCGAACATCGGGTGCTCGCGCTTGATCTCGCCGCATTCGGCGGCTCGGCGTTGACCGATATCCAGATCCATGTGCCCACCGAAGCGAGCGCCGGCATTCCCATCACCTACGTACCCGCGCGCAACACGATTCTGCTGTCGCTGGCACTCGCCTGGAGCGAAGTGTTGGGCGCGCGCGATATTTTCATCGGTGCCAATGCCGTGGATTATTCCGGCTATCCGGATTGCCGCCCGGAATATATCGCGGCATTCGAACAGCTTGCCAATCTCGCCACCAAAGCCGGCGTGGAAGGCGCGCGGTTTCGCGTCCGCGCGCCGCTCATCGACTTAAGCAAAGCGGAAATCATCCGGCGCGGCGCGGCACTCGGCGTCGACTACGCGCTCACGCTCTCGTGCTATCAAGCCGATGCCGCGGGCCGTGCTTGCGGCTTATGCGATTCATGCCGCTTGCGTAAAAAGGGCTTCGACGAGGCTGGCTATCCCGATCCCACGCCCTATCGCTAAGCGGTATAAAATCACCAAGCATATAATTTCATTGAAATTTTAGCTACGGAGACTTGCCATTTTGCGGGAAATGATTAAAATGCCGACTTGCTTTTCTTTCACGCGCCGGCAACCTCGTCCCGGCCCCACCACCAGGTAGAGAGGATCAGATCATGGTTTTCCAAAGTTTCGCGAGTGCGCAGTCATTCTTCCTCTGGTCGACCTTCGTGATCGCCTTGATCATAGGGGCGGTCGCCAATAAAACCAATTTCTGCACCATGGGCGCGGTGTCCGATTGGGTCAACATGGGCGACACCGGCCGCATGCGCGCTTGGCTGTTCGCCATCGCCATCGCCGTGCTCGGCGTCATGGTGTTGGAAGCGAAGGGCATGGTGAATGTCACCAACACCTTCCCGCCGTATCGCCAAAATCTATTCGTCTGGGCCGAAAACCTGCTCGGCGGATTGATGTTCGGCATCGGCATGACGCTGGCCTCGGGCTGCGGCAACAAATCGCTGGTACGCCTCGGCGGCGGCAATATCAAATCGCTGATGGTGGTGCTTATTATCGCGATCATCGCCTACTTCATGACCAACCCCTTCCCGGGCAGCGATAAAACCCTGTTCTCGCTCCTGTTCTACAACTGGATCCGTCCTTTATCCACAACCCTCACCACCCATCAAGATTTGGGCGAGATGCTGTTCGGCACCAAGCAAGCGGCGCTCGGACGCATGGTCATGGGCGGCGTCATCGGCGCGTTGTTGCTGATCTTCGTATTCAAATCGCGCGATTTCCGCAGCAGCTTCGACAATATCCTGGGTGGCCTCGTCATCGGGCTGGCCGTTCTCACGGCTTGGTACATCACCAGCAATGTGATGATCCACTCGGATACCGACACCATCAAAATCGAGAAATTCGTGCAAGACTGGGATCTGCTGGCGGGCCCCAACGACGTCAAGCCGGCACAAACCGGCCCGCTCGCGCCGCAATCCTTTTCTTTCATCAATCCCATGGGTCAAACCTTGGGTTATGCTTCCCACGGCTTCGACAAAACCATGCTGACCTTCGGCATCATGGCGGTGGGCGGCGTGATCCTCGGCTCGTTCCTCTGGTCGCTGATTTCGCGCCGGTTCCGCATCGAATGGTTTGCCTCGTTTAAAGACTTTGTCAGCCACTTCTTCGGCGCGATCCTGATGGGCTTTGGCGGCATACTCGGCATGGGTTGCACCATCGGCCAAGGTATCACCGGCTTCTCCACCCTGGCGCTGGGCTCCATTCTCACCTTCATCAGCATCGTGTTCGGCAGCGCGCTCACCATGAAGATTCAATACTACAAAATGGTGTACGAGAACGACGCCACCTTCTTCAAGGCCTTCATCACCGCGCTGGTCGATCTCCGGCTATTGCCCTCCGGCCTACGCCAACTGGAAGCGGTGTAAGTCGCGTTTATTCCAGCATTTTCAAGCATCAAGCCCCGCTTTTCGCGGGGCTTTTTATTGACATTAAAGTGTAGCTAACGCATAATCCCGCCTTCGTTTTGGGTCGTTAGCTCAGCTGGTAGAGCAGCGGACTTTTAATCCGTTGGTCGCAGGTTCGAATCCCGCACGGCCTACCAAAACTTCAAAGGGCTAGCTTACGCGCTAGCCCTTTTTCTTTCTCGCCTTGCGCCGTAGAGGCAACGCCAAATGGACCGGCCACGGAAAAGCAGAAGCTCGGCGGCGGCGTTCACCTGTCGATTTTCCTTACTTCTTTGTAAGCCGCTTCGGCGCCGGCTTCACCCCTTGCATCGCCAGTGCAATCTCCAGAGCCGTTTCGAGCCGTACTACGCGGGCTGTCAGATCCTCGATCCGCACCTGCTGCCCCTTGATCACTTCCGCCATACGCTCCACCTTGTCGTTCATCTTGATGACCGTGGTCAGCGTGTCCCATAGTTTCTCCGGCAGGCTCATCAGGCGGCTTTTCGTGTTTGCGTGGCGGTTTCCAGCTTCGCCAGCCGCCTCTCGGAGGCGGCGATAAAGGCCAGTGCGGCATCGATGGCTTTCTCGG
>DAIAMA010000211.1 GCA_027438535.1 bacterium | reverse complement strand
CATCCAGATGTATGCCGCCGGTGATTCCAATCCAGCACGCGATGGCGAATAGCGCGCCCAGCCAGGGATTTATCCACGTACCGAGCGCGAGCGATGCGCCGAGCAAAGCGCCGATGATGAGGCCCGCCAGCGGAAACCATTTCGCGCTCGCTGCCAGTGCGTCCGGGGAGTGATCCGAGCGCTGCGGCAAGGGCAAGCGCGTCAAGAATTGCAGCGCAAAAATCAAGTTGCGCATGCTTGTCCGCCGTTCAAATTGAGCAGATAGGGCGCATGCCCTTGCAGAAAGGAAAGCTGGCACGTTGCGGCGGGCGGTAGCGCAATACGTTGCGCGGCTTCCCACGATAGCCCCAATATTTCGGAGAGCATGACGCGCATTACCCCGGCGTGGGTAACGATAAGCACGTGACCCCGAGGGTGCTGCGCCAAGCAGGCATGAAACGCGGCACGCACGCGCTGGCGAAACGCGGTGAATGATTCGCCTCGAGGCGGGGCGAGGCCTTCCGGATCGATTTGGAAGCGGGCGAATAATTCGGGCGTGGCGGTCCGCGCTTCAAGCGGAGTCAGTTCCTCCCAATCGCCGAAATCGAGCTCCTCGAGCCCGGCATGGAGCGTGAGGGGGAACTGGTGTTCCGCGGCGAATTTTTCGGCAAAAGCGCGGCAGCGCGCGAGCGGTGACGCGGCGATGGCGCTAAACGGCGGTGTATTCGCGGTGCCGGCTGCTTGCCGCATTTGCTGCCAGCCTGCCGTTGCGAGCGGCGTATCGTGTTTGCCGCGCAGCACGTGCAATGGCCCGGTGGTTTCGCCATGACGCATCAGCGTGATGCGGACGGCTGCATCAGTCATGTTTTTCCGACACGCCCGCTTCGGCGAAGGTCGCCATTTCCGCGTGCAGCCGCAGCGCCGCTTGCAGAATGGGCACCGCCACCGCCGCGCCGCTGCCCTCGCCCAGGCGCATCTGTAAATCGATCAGCGGACTTAATCCCAGCTTCTGTAAAGCGATACGATGGCCGTTCTCGAACGAGAGATGCGATGCGATCAGCCAGTCCGTGACGGCAGGTTCGATTTTCTGCGCCACGAGCGCGCTAGCAGTGGAGATAAAACCGTCGAGCAGCGCCGGCACACCGGCCGCCGCCGCTTCCAGGTAGTAGCCGGCCATGGCGCCGATTTCGAGTCCGCCCAATTCGGCGAGGCAGTCGCTGCCGTCCTGCCATTGCCTGTGCGCGACACGCGTCAGCGCACGGCGTACGACATCGATCTTGCGCGCGCGCCCGGCGGCATCGATGCCGGTACCGTTGCCGACGACCGCTTCCGCGTCGGCGTCGGCGAGCAGGCAGATCAGGCACGCCGAGGCGGTGGTATTGCCGATGCCCATATCGCCCGCGATGAGCAGACTAGCACCAGCCGCGATATCCGCGCGCGCCTGCGCGCGGCCCAGCGCGATGGCGCGCTGCGCTTCGTCGCGCGTCATGGCTGCTTCTCGCGCCAGATTAGCGGTGCCGGCGCGCACCTTGCCGTGGACGATGCCGGGCACGTCATCGACGCAATCGTGCACGCCCGCATCCACCACCGTGAGGCGCGCATCGATAGTTCGCGCCAGCACGTTGATCGCTGCGCCGCCGCGCGCGAAGTTTTTCACCATTTCGCCGGTGACGGCACTGGGAAACGCGGACACCCCTTCCGCCGTCACGCCATGATCGCCCGCGAATACGGTAATCGCGGGAACCAGCGCCAGGGGAATTTCGCGCCGCTGCCGCGCAGCGAACCAACATGCGATGTCCTCCAAGCGCCCGAGCGCACCGGGCGGTTTGGTGAGTTGCATTTGACGCGCGCGCGCACGTTGCTCGAATTCGATATCGGGTTTCATCATGATGAAATATTCAAGGCTGGTATTTTATCCGACCGGGTAATAGCTGACCCGATTTCGGCCTTGTTGCTTGGATTGGTAAAGATAGTCGTCGGCCAAGGAGATCAGGGCGTCCAGTGTGGCGTGATGCACTTCCTTCGCGGCGACGCCGAAGCTTGCCGTGATGGCGGTTTCTCCCGTTGCATGGCGAATGCGCGCGCCGGCTATGGCGGCACGTAATCTTTCCGCCAATGCGACTGCCTCCTGGATGTTTGTTTCAGGCAAAAACACCACGAACTCCTCGCCACCCCATCGCGCCAGTACATCGCCTTGCCGGATTAATTTCATGAGCATGGCCGCTATGGCAAGCAGCACCTTATCGCCGTGCGCGTGACCATGGGTATCGTTGATCTGCTTGAACATATCGATATCCATCAAGATGACAGAGACGTTTCTTTCTTTGCGCAGCGCGGTACTCCAGAGCGGCTCGGTGGTATCGTAAAAAGCCCGCCGGTTATTTATGCCGGTCAGCGGGTCCAACTGCGCAAGTTGTTCAGCCCGAAACTTCGCTTCTTGGAGGACATGGAATTGGTATGCCAGCGCCAGCGCAAGCAGCGTGGCATCGGCAAGCATGCCTATCTCCACGGCATGGAAGGTCCATGGGGTGTAGGGAATGAACCCCATACGGATAAGGTGGTGAGCGCGGCCCCCAGCATGCCGGCAATAGCGGCCAGCAGAAAATACTTGGCCGGCTTCATGGCGGAATAAACGGAAATCACGCCTAAAAACAGCATGACATTAGTGAATAGAAAGATGAAGGTAAATGCGGCGAGCAGCGCATATCGCTGGTCGCCGAGCAGAATGGCCGCCGCGAGCAGGCCGCCGAACACGAGGCAGTAGCTCATGACCGCCCGGTAAACGCGCGGAAAACGTTCGCGCAAATCCAAAAACCGAATGGCAAACAGCAATCCGCTGACCCCGTAAAGAAAGATGAGAATCGGATTGGACCATTGTTGCCACTTAACGGACGCAGGCCAGAGCCATTCGAAGCCGTGGCCGGTATAGGCGATGTTCGCGATCATGAACATCGCCAAATACAGCG
>DAIAMA010000210.1 GCA_027438535.1 bacterium | reverse complement strand
GGCCTCGGCATTATGCTGGCTTTTGCACTGGCCGGATGGGGGGGGTCGTGGTTTATCCGCGAAACTTATTGCCGCTACGTGAATCCGGACAAACCTGCCGCGCCGCTAGCGGCCGAGGAGAGCTAAATGGCACATTCTATTCTGCCCTTGTGGATCGATGGCCGGCCCCAATCGGCCGCAAGCAGCCGGCTTGCCGAGATCGTTAATCCGGCGACCGGAGCCGTGATACGCATGGCCCCGCTGGCCAACGCCGCCGATGTGCATGCCGCGGTGGCGGCGGCGCAGGCGGCTTTTCCGGCATGGCGCGCGACCACGCCCTTGCGCCGCGCGCGCATCATGACGCGCTTTCGCGAGCTGATGGAAAAAAATCGCGATGCACTGGCCAGGCTGGATTCGGAAGAGCACGGCAAAACCTTGGCCGACGCGGCGGGCTCGGTGCAGCGCGGGATCGAGGTGATCGAATTCGCCTGCGGCGTGCCGCATTTATTGAAAGGCGAACAGGCCGAGGATGTGGGGCGCGGCGTGGATTGTCATTCCCTATTGCAGCCGGTGGGCGTGTGCGCCGGTATCACACCGTTTAATTTTCCGGCGATGGTGCCCTTGTGGATGTTTCCGGTCGCGATCGCTTGCGGCAATACCTTCGTGCTCAAGCCATCGGAAAAAGTCCCTTCGTGCAGCTTGAAAATGGCGGAACTGTTCAAGGAAGCGGGGCTGCCGGATGGCGTATTGAACGTGCTGACCGGCGACAAGGAGGCCGTGGATGCGCTACTGACGCATCCGGATGTCGGCGCGATTTCCTTCGTGGGCTCGACCCCGGTGGCGCAGCATGTTTATACCACCGCGGCGCGCCACGGCAAGCGCGTGCAAGCCTTGGGCGGGGCGAAGAATCATGCGGTCGTGATGCCGGATGCGGACATGGAGTTCACTGCCGATGCCTTGATCGGCGCGGCTTACGGCTCCGCGGGCGAGCGTTGCATGGCGATTTCCACCGTGGTGGCCGTGGGTGCGGCGGGCGATGCGCTGCTGCCGTTACTAAAGCAAAAGGCGGCGGCGCTGAAAGTAGGGCCTGGCCACGACGCGGCGGCGGAAATGGGGCCGGTAATTTCCGCGCCGCACCGCGACCGCATCGTGCACTTGATCGGCAGCGGCGTGGCGCAAGGCGCGAAGTTGATACTGGATGGTCGTGGCTTAACTGTCGCCGGTTATGAAAATGGCTACTATATTGGCCCTATGTTGTTCGATCACGTCACGACCGGGATGACGATTTATCAGGAAGAGATTTTCGGGCCGGTGCTCATAGTCTTGCGCGTGAATAGCTATGAGGAGGCGTTGCGCATGATCAACGCCAATCCTTACGGCAACGGCACTGCCATTTTCACGCGCTCCGGCCATTGGGCGCGGCGCTTTCAACACGAAATCGAAGTGGGCATGGTCGGCATCAATGTGCCGATTCCGGTGCCGATGGCGTTCTTCTCCTTCGGCGGCTGGAAGTCTTCCCTGTTCGGCGATCTGCACATGCACGGTATGGAAGGCGTGTATTTTTATACGCGTACCAAGGTGGTGACCAGCCGCTGGCCGACGCCGACGGAACATAGCGCCGCGACGCTGGCGATGCCGACACTGGAATGATGGGAAATGCGGAATTGCGATAGCGGCTGTTCGCGGAGGAGCGTATGACGAAGATGACGGTAGGGTTTATCGGCTTGGGCATCATGGGCCGGCCCATGGCGCTTAATCTCCACAAGGCCGGTCACGCGCTCTTCGTGCATGGACGGCGCCCCGAGTCCATGGCGCCCTTGGCGCACGCGGGTTGCACTGCTTGCGCTAGCGCGGCCGAAGCGGCGGCGCAGGCCGACGTCACTATTATCATGGTGTCCGATACGGCTGATGTGGAGCAAGTCATCTTCGGCGCGGGCGGCGTAACGCATGGCGCGAAACTGGGTTCGGTGGTGGTCGATATGAGCACGATTTCTCCCACCGCGACGCGGCATTTCGCCAAGGAGCTTAGCGCGCGCGGCATCGAGATGCTGGATGCGCCGGTGTCCGGCGGCGATGTCGGTGCGATTAACGCTACGCTTTCGATCATGGTCGGCGGCAAGCCCGCGGTGTTCGAGCGCGTACAGCCGCTGTTCGCCGCCATGGGCAAAAACATCGTGCATATCGGGGATAACGGCGCGGGACAAGTGGCAAAGGCGTGCAATCAAATTGTAGTGGCGGTGACCATCGAAGCGGTGGCGGAAGCCCTCACTTTCGCGCGCAAGAGCGGCGTGGATGCGGCCAAGGTGCGCGATGCGCTGCTGGGCGGCTTCGCCGCCAGCCGCATTCTCGAAGTGCACGGCAAGCGCATGCTGGATAACAACTATCAGCCAGGCTTCAAGACCAAGCTGCACCAGAAAGACATGAACATCGTGCTGCAAACCGCGAAAGACCTGGGCCTGGCGCTGCCCGCCGCGGCGCTGGTGATGCAGCATATGAACGCGCTGATGGGTATCGGCGACGGCGAACTCGACTCCGCGGCGGTGATGAAAATCATCGAGCACATGTCGGGCGTGGAGCGTTGACCCTAAAAAAAGCAAATGCAGCCACAGAGGTCACAGAGAACACGGAGATTCAAGGAGTTTTACTACATTCGCGCGCGCACCTGCTGGGTACGTTCGATCAGCGAGCTAAGTCACGGGTTTTCCTCTGTGAACTCTGTGTACTCCGTGGTCAAAAAGGATTTTCTATGACCCGACACATCGTCTTTCTCGATCGCAAGAGCCTGACCGCCGATATGCGCGCTCCCAACTTTGCGCACGTGTGGCAGGATTTCGATCAGACGCTTCCGGAACAAGTGGCAGCGCGCATTCAGAACGCAAGCATCGTCGTCACGAACAAAGTCAAACTACCGGGCGAGTTATTGGCGCAGGCGCCGAATGTGAAAATGATCGCCGCCGCCGCTACCGGC
>DAIAMA010000020.1 GCA_027438535.1 bacterium | reverse complement strand
GAAGTCATTCAGCCCACGGTCAGCGGCATGGCCAAAGACGGTATTCCCTACACCGGATTTTTATACGCCGGCGTGATGATCGATACGCAAGGCCATGTGAAAGTGCTGGAATTCAATTGCCGCATGGGCGACCCGGAAACCCAGCCCATTTTGCTGCGCTTGAAAAGCGACCTGCTCACCTTGCTGGAGCATGGCGTGGCCGGCACGCTAAACACCG
This sequence comes from bacterium, assembly GCA_027438535.1. Classification (GTDB taxonomy): domain Bacteria; phylum Pseudomonadota; class Gammaproteobacteria; order Burkholderiales; family Thiobacteraceae; genus RBG-16-58-11. Next base: position 11,591 of record DAIAMA010000020.1, on the reverse strand, counting down.
TCGAAGCGGAATGGGACCGCCGCACCGCGCTCGGCGTGGTGATGGCTGCCGCGGGTTATCCCGATAGCCCGCGCAAGGGCGATGTCATCACCGGCTTGCCGCCCAAGGGCGACGATTACATGGTGTTCCACGCCGGCACGCAGCGCGCCGGCCGCGATGTGGTGACGGCGGGCGGGCGCGTGCTGTGCGTCACCGCCTTGGGCGACACCGTGAAAATGGCGCAACGCCGCGCCTATGAAATCGCCGATCAAATCAAATTTGCCGGCAGCCAAATGCGGCGCGACATCGGCTACCGTGCTATCGGGCCACGAGCTAAGTAAAACCTTTTTTGCCACAGAGAACACATAGAACACAGAGAACACAGAGAAAGTTCAGATCGACAACTTGATGTTGATTTTCTCTGTGGCCTCTGTGTTCTCTGTGGCAGGATTTTGATTTTAGGAGTTAAAAAATGACCAAACCTTTTGTCGCCGTATTGATGGGCTCCGACTCCGATCTGCCCACCATGCAAACCACGCTCGATACGCTCACCAGTTTGGGCGTGGCGTGGGAAGTGAAAATCACCTCCGCGCACCGCACGCCGGATGCCACGCGTGAATACGTCATTACCGCCGAGCAGCGCGGCTGCAAGGTGTTCATCTGCGCCGCGGGCCTGGCCGCGCATCTGGCCGGGAGCGTCGCGGCGCACACGCTGCGCCCGGTGATCGGCGTGCCGATGGATGGCGGCCCGCTCTCCGGTTGGGATTCGCTGCTTTCCACGGTGATGATGCCGGGCGGTATCCCGGTAGCCAGCGTTGCGGTGGGCAAGGCCGGCGCGAAAAACGCCGCTTATCTCGCGGCGCAAATGCTGGCCGTGGCCGACGATGCGCTGCACACCAACCTCCAAGCGGAGCGCGCCGAAAATGCCAAACAAATTTTGGCTAAAGACGCGGCCTTGCAAGCGAAGTTGAAAAGCTGAATTAAGCGCGAGCGAGATGCTTAACGCGTGCTCAGTTGCGACTAGCTTACGCGCGTATCTTCGGCGCGGTGGCGTCATCGCCTACCCCACCGAGTCCTGCTACGGTTTGGGCTGCGATCCGCGTAACCGCGCAGCGGTGCAAAAAATTCTCCGGCTCAAACAGCGTCCGTGGCATAAAGGGCTCATTTTGGTGGCGGCGAACTTAGCGCAAGTGCGGCGCTTCATCCGGCCGCTTAGCTCCGCGCAACACGCAACCTTGAATCAATACTGGCCGGGGCCGTATACCTTTTTGCTGCCCGCCTCGCAGCGCGCGCCTAAGCTCGTCACCGGCAAGCATACCAGTTTGGCGGTGCGCGTCTCCGCGCACCCCATGGTTGCACGGCTCACCCAAGCGCTCGGCCCGCTGGTGTCCACCAGCGCCAACCTGGCGGGGGGCAAACCGCTCACGCGCTACGCCGATGTGGTGCGCGCATTCGGAGCCAGCGTGCGGGTGTTACCCGGGCGTGTGGGTAAACGCAAGACGCCGTCCGTTATAATCGACCTTCAATCAGGAAAAAAGCTGCGCGGGTAATCCAAGGGAAGCTCAAAATTCCGTCATTCCGGCGAAAGCCGGAATCTAGGATTTTAAAAGTCGAGGCAAATCAAGCGCCGACTGGATGCCGGCTTGCGCCGGCATGACGCCCAAGGCCCTTTTTCAGAGTCACCCTATTCGCCCATGAAAAAATACACCCGACTACTCGCCGTTATCCTGTTTCTGGGCGTGCTGTTCGTCGTCTTCGAGCTATCCGGCCTGAGGCAGCACTTCAACCTCAAATTTCTGCGGCGCCAAATACTCGATCACAAGATCAACGGGGTGTTCATTTTCATCCTGTTGTTCTCGCTGGGCAACTTGATTCAGATTCCCGGCTGGATTTTTCTTGCGGCAGCGGTGCTGGCCTTGGGCCGCACCATGGGCGGACTCGCCACGTATGTCGCGGCCAGCATTTCCTGCGTGCTGACCTTCTTCGCCATTCGCTTTGTCGGTGGCGATGCCCTCAGACAACTCGACAATCGGACCGTCGCCCGCATACTCCGGCAACTCGATGCCCATCCGATACGCAGCATCGTGCTGGCGCGGATGCTGTTCCAAACCCTGCCCGCCCTCAACTACGCCCTCGCGATGTCGGGCGTCAAATTTCGAGACTATTTGATCGGCACGCTGCTCGGCCTTCCCTTGCCCATTTTTCTTTATTGCCTGTTTTTTGATTATTTGGCGGTGGTGCATACGGTAACTGGGCGGTATTGGTTGCTTACGTGCCAGAAAAGGACAGTCGAACATATCCTCATACTCACTCGATCATCAATCCGTATTATTATTGCATACGCGAACACACAACCTTGGAGCACCACGATGAACCGAGCAGTTATTGCACATCGGCATGTTTTGAGGATTTTAATGGCACTGACCGGTCTGTCTGGTGAATAACAATTAGGCTCTCTCAATTAAGGTAAAGATGAAACGAGAAGTTGAACGAGAACGAAAACTACCGCCATTCCGCATTGGCGTTGCCGAACTCGAAGCACTCTTTGATCGGCTTCATTCTTTGTTTCCCGACCCATCAAAGGTGCAATGCTCTGTTGAGCTCACGCTCAAATCAGAAAAACTGGAATTCGACACTGTCGCCGAGATTAAGCAATACCCTGCATTAAAGGGAAGGGTTAAAAAGTTTTCCTTGTGGCTTTCGCAAGGAGACAAACGAATCTTTTTGCGGTCCAGTCGACTTTTTAGTGCTCAAGGAGCTATTAGTGCGAAGGCTGATAATGAAGCGTGGTGCGCGGGCGCAATTGAGACAGCTCTCGCATTCTTGCACTCCCAGCGTCCCTGGTATCACTGGTTCATTTCGTCTCCACTCGGCTGGATTCTCTCGGCTTTTGCCTACATTCCCAGCATTTCGCTTCCGTTCCTACCTAAGGGTTCGATCATTGACAAGCCCTTTGTGTATGCCTGGGTTGCCATCACTGCAACACTTGCTGTTTTGTACGTTGCCCGGGCACAACTACTGCCTACGTCAGTTCTTGTGCTCTCTGAAGACGAAGGGTTCCTTCGCCGAAATGCCGCAGAATTAAGCTTGCTCATCGCGCTAGCCTCGGCGGTGCTGACAATTATTGGCTGGTATGTCGGCAAATAAGTGGCCTACCCTATCGCTTAACCTGTACCTGTGCAATCGGCGCATCGCGCCGCTCGCACAGGCCGGTTACCTCATGGATCAAGCTGTATAAAAACAAACTTCAATTTCTGAATGGCTGCTTTACAAAACCGCATATGGCCGTTCAGAAGCGATCTCCGATCTAGATCCCTCACCATCGAGATAACCCGCACTGTGTGTCGCCGGGTACACTATGCACCGACACGACTTTACCGGAACCTCGATCACCCTCATGCTGAGCTACCACCACGCCTTCCATGCCGGCAGCCACGCTGACGTTTTGAAGCATCTGAAACGCACTGGGGTCAGTGTGACGGCAGGCCGAGAAGCCATACACATGGTCTTAGCCGCTAGGTGGGTTCCGCCACGCACGGTCGTCGAAATCGCGGCGCGCGTTATGTCAAAATAGGCATTCCCGGAATCAAGGAGTAAACAGCCGCGGCGCGGGGCTTTCCATGAACGATCAGCCGGTTGCGGGCAATGCACTCCAATGTGGCGCCGATCTTCTTTGCAAGCTCCCGGCTCGCCAGATTATCCTCGGCGATAACGATCTCCAAGCGCGTGAGTTTGATTTGGCCAAAACCGTACGTCGCAATCATACGAACGGCGCGAGATGCAACGCCTTGGCGCTGCCGGGTCTGACGTACCCAGTAGCCGATGTTCCCGAAATTGTGTTCGCGGTTAATTTGGTTAATCGCGACACCCCCTAACAGCTCGGTACCGTCCGCCGAAAAAATACCCGCATCGTAGGCTTCGTCCGCCCGCAGCTTGCGTTCGCACAGATCAAACCACGACTCTGCCTCGCTGGCCGAGTAACGATCGTGGCACCATGGCATCCAAACGCCAACCGTGGACACGGACTCGCGCGCCGCAACGACAAACTCGGCTACGTCGGTCTTTTGGAAGGGGCGCACGCATAAGCCGTGCGCAAGCAAAGGCTGCATCATGCGGCCGCTAGACTGAATCGCCTAATTCGAGGCCGCTCTATCCGAAATGCCGTTTGTCCTATCGGATGCATGATTTTCCGCTTCAACCGCTCAGACCACCGCCTGTTTCAACTGCTCCAAAATCGCAGGATTTTCCAGCGTCGATACGTCTTGCGTAATTTCCTCGCCCTTGGCAATCGCGCGCAGCAAGCGGCGCATGATTTTGCCGGAACGGGTCTTGGGCAGGTTGTCGCCGAAGCGGATTTCGTCGGGCTTGGCGATGGGGCCGATTTCCTTGGCGACCCATTCGCGCAAATCGGCGACGATTTTTTTCGCCGCTTCACCTTCGGGACGCGCACCTTTGAGCACGACGAAGGCGACGATGCCCTCGCCTTTGATTTCGTGCGGCTTGCCCACCACGGCGGCTTCCGCCACCAGCGGATTCGCCACCAATGCCGATTCGACTTCCATGGTGCCGAGCCGATGCCCGGAAACATTCAGCACGTCGTCGATGCGGCCCATGATCCAAAAGTAGCCGTCTTGATCGCGGTGCGCCGAGTCGCCGGCGAGATAAATTTTGCCGCCCATCTCCGGCGGAAAATACGTGCTCTTGAAACGCTCCGGATCGCCCCATAGCGTGCGCAACAGCGAGGGGAAAGGGCGCTTGATGACGAGGAAACCGCCGTGGCCCTTCTCGACCTGTCCGCCATGCTCATCCACGATATCGGCCTGGATGCCGGGCAGCGGCAAGGTGCACGAGCCGGGCTTGGTCGGCACCGCGCCCGGCAAGGGGGAGATCATATTGGCACCGGTTTCGGTTTGCCACCAGGTATCGACGATGGGGCAGCGAGCTTGACCCACTACTTCGTGGTACCACATCCATGCTTCGGGGTTGATCGGCTCGCCCACCGTGCCGAGCAAGCGCAGCGAGGAGAGATCGTATTGCTTGGGCAAATCGGAACCGAGTTTGATCAAGGAGCGGATCGCGGTCGGCGCGGTGTAAAACGTCGTCACTTTATGTTTCTGGATCAACTCCCAAAACCGGCCCGGATGCGGATAAGTGGGAATGCCTTCGAACATAAAAAGCGTAGCGCCCATCGCCAAGGGACCGTAGGCGACATAAGTATGGCCGGTAATCCAGCCCACGTCGGCGGTGCACCAGTAGATATCGTCCGGCTTGTAGTCGAACACCCACATCATGGACAGGATCGCGCCCAGCAAATACCCGGCGCTGGCATGCTGCACGCCCTTGGGCTTGCCGGTGGAGCCGGAGGTGTAAAGGATGAATAGCGGATGCTCGGCGTTGACCCATGCCGGTTCGCACGTATTGGTCTGCCCCTGGGTAAGGTCGTGCCACCATAGATCGCGCCCGGCATTCCATTTGATCGCGCTACCGCTGCGCTTATACACGATGACTTTTCCCAAGGTAACGCAGCCGCCCATGCCGAGCGCTTCATCCACCGCATCTTTCAGCCGCACCCCCTTGCCGCCGCGCAAGCCTTCGTCGGCGGTAATGACCACTTTCGCGCCGGCGTCGATGATGCGCTCATGCAAACTCTTGGCGGAGAAGCCACCGAATACCACCGAGTGTATCGCACCGATGCGCGCGCAGGCCTGCATCGCCACCACCGCCTCGATACTCATCGGCATGTAGATGATGACGCGATCGCCCGGTTGCACGCCGATGGATTTCAATCCGTTCGCGAATTGGCATACGCGCTGATGCAGCTGTCTATATGTGACGCTCGTCACCTTGCCATCGTCGGATTCGAAAATGATCGCCGTCTTATCCGGCTGCGTTTGCAGGTGCTTATCCAGGCAGTTGGCGGAGACATTCAATTCGCCGTCGTAAAACCACCTGTAAAAAGGCGCCTTGCTTTCATCCAAGGTCTGCGTGAACGGCTTGTGCCATCGAATCAAATCGCGTGCGCGCTTGGCCCAAAAACCCGCGTAATCTTGCTCCGCCTCTTTGCAGAGCGCTTGATGGGCCGCGATGCCGGAAACCGCCGCCTTTTTCTTGAAATCCTCGCTTGGAGGAAATATCCGGGTTTCGGTCAGAATGGATTCAATGTTTGCCATAAGTGCTCCTCCGGTGGTTCTTGTTCTGGGCCAAACCGCATAGAATTGGGTTCCCGCTATCTTACCAAAAGATGCTCCCTGCCGATGCCCTCGCTTGACGCCTTAATCGACACCGCGCTGCGCTACACGCGTTATGGCCAGCGCCTGCTTGCCGCCGAACCGGCTTTGCGCGACGCATTGCGCACCGGGCTGGAACGGCCTTTTAGCCGCGGCGAAATGCAAGCCTTCCTCGCGGCACAGACTATCAGCGACGAAGCCGGCCTAAAGCATGCGCTGCGCGCGCTCAGAAAGCGCGTGGCGCTGCGGCTGATGGTGCGCGATTTATCCGGCCGCGCCGATCTGGGCGAAGTCATGACCGGCATCACCCAATTGGCCGAGTTGGCGATCCAAGAAGCGCTGCGATATCTCGATGGCTGGCTTCAGGCAAGCCATGGCGCGCCCATCGGCGAGGACTCCGGCGCCCGCCAAAATTTGATCGTGGTCGCGATGGGCAAGCTCGGCGGCAGTGAGCTCAATGTGTCATCCGATGTGGATCTGGTCTACCTCTACCCGGAAGAAGGAAAAACCAACGGGCCCACCCAATGCTCCAATCACGAGTATTTTACGCGCCTAGGCCAGAAGCTCACCCAAGCGCTCTCCGAACCGACGCCGGACGAGCATGTGTTTCGCGTCGACTTGCGCCTGCGCCCCTATGGCGAAAGCGGCCCGGTAGTATCGAGTTTCGCCATGCTGGAGCAGTACTTCCTCACCCAGGGCCGCGAGTGGGAGCGTTATGCGTGGATCAAGGGCCGCGCCTTGAGCGGCGATGCGGCCGGGTTAAGCGCGCTGGCGCGCCCTTTCGTTTATCGCAAATACCTCGACTACGGCGCATTCGCCTCGATGCGCGAACTGCATGCGCAAATCCGGCGCGAAGTCGCGCGGCGCGAATTGGCGGACAACATCAAGCTCGGCCCCGGCGGTATCCGCGAGATCGAATTCATCGCCCAAGTGTTTCAATTGATCCGCGGCGGCAAGGAAGCGAGCTTGCAATTGCGGCCCACGCGCGCGGCGCTCGACGCCATCGCCGCGCGCAACTTGCTCCCGGCTTCGATCGTGCGCGAACTGCATGCCGCCTATGCGTTTCTACGCAATCTGGAGCATCGGCTGCAAGATCTGGATGATGCGCAAACGCAAGCCTTGCCTGTCTCGGATGCCGACCGTGCGTTGATCGCACAAGCCATGGGCATGCATGATTGGGAAACCTTTAAAACCCAACTCGATCTTCACCGCGCCCGCGTCGAAGCCCACTTCGAACGGATATTTTCCACCGGCGAGCAAGCCGTCGACGCCTCCTCGCCTTGGAATATGGAGAGCGGCGCGACTCAAGCACTGGCGCAATTAGGCTACGCCGAGCCTAGCGCCGCCGCCGAACAACTCAAGCGCCTCAAACACAGCCAGCGCTACCTCCATCTGCCGGCCGGAAGCCGCGCGCGTTTCGATATCCTGATGCCACGCATCATCGTCGAAGCGGCGCATCATGGAACACCCGTCGAAACGCTCGCGCGCGTGATCGCCCTGATGGAAGCGATCAGCCGCCGCGAATCTTATTTGGCGCTACTGGCCGAATACCCCGGCACGCTCGCGCATGTCGCGCGCCTCTGCGGCGCCAGCCCATGGGCGGCGGATTATTTGACGCAGCATCCCATTCTGCTCGACGAGCTGCTCGACCAGCGTGCGCTCATGGAAAAGCGCGATTGGCCTTTGCTTGCGCGTAGGCTACGCGAAACCTTGGACGATTTTCCCGGCACCGAGCGCCAATTGGATACGCTGCGCCACTTCAAGCACGCGCAAACGTTTCATCTCTTGGCGCAAGATTTAGAAGGCGTGCTGCCGCTCGAACGCTTAAGCGACGAACTCACCGCTCTGGCCGAATGCATCTTGGAAGAAGTGCTGCGCCTGGCATGGGCTTCGCTCACGCGCAAGCATGGCGACACGCCGCGCTTCGCCGTCATCGGCTACGGCAAGCTCGGCGGCAAGGAGCTCGGCTATGCTTCCGATCTCGATATCGTGTTTTTATACGACGATGCCAATGCGGCCGCGGCGGAAAACTATGCGCGCTTGGCGCAGCGCATCAATAGCTGGCTCGCCACGCTCACCCCGGCGGGTATTTTGTACGAAACCGATTTGCGCCTGCGTCCGGACGGCGCTTCCGGCTTGCTGGTAAGCGCCATCGCGGCATTTAGCCAATATCAGCGTGAAAAAGCCTGGGTATGGGAACATCAAGCCCTGACCCGCGCACGTTTCGTCGCGGGCGACGCGCAGACCGGCGCGCAATTCGAACGCATCCGGCGCGAGGTCATTTGCCTGCCGCGCGACCCTGGTGTCTTGCGCCGGGAAGTACGCGCCATGCGAAAAAAAATGCACGATGCGCACCCCAACAATAGCGGCTTATTCGATCTTAAGCACGACCCGGGCGGCATTATCGACGTCGAATTCCTGGTGCAGTATTTGGTGCTGGCGCATGCGCACGCGCATCCCGGCCTCGCCGACAACAGCGGCAATCTGGCGTTGCTCGCGCGCGCCGCGGAACAGGGCTTGGTCGCGCCCGCGAGGGCGGAAGCGGTGCGCACCGCCTATCGCCTATTCAGGACGCTGCAACACCGCGAGCGCCTGCAAGGCAAGCAGGAAGCGCGCGTCGCACCGGAGCGGACCGCGCCTCATGTGGAAAACGTTAAACAGCTGTGGGAAGAAATATTGGGGTAACACCGGTTTTCTGGCAAGATCAAAGCCGGCGTGAACTCACCCGCGCGCGGATTTTTCCACGCACGCGGCGATTTTTTTCGCCCACTGCTGCACTTGGCCGGCGTCCTTGCCCTCCACCATCACGCGCAACACCGGCTCGGTGCCCGAGTTGCGTAACAGCACGCGCCCCGCATTCTTGAGTTCCGCATCCGCTTCGACCAGCTGCATTTGCACCGGAAGGCTTTCGCGGAAATCGAAGTCTTTAGTGATCGGCACATTGATTAGCACTTGCGGGTAGACCATGACGTCCTTGGTTGCTTCTTTCAGCGTGCGCTTAGCGCCGCGCAAGGCATGCAGCACTTGCAGCGCGGAGATGATGCCGTCGCCGGTGCTGTGTTTGTCGCGGCAAATAATATGGCCCGAGGATTCACCGCCCAATTGCCAGCCCTTCTGCTCCAGCATCTCCAACACATAACGGTCGCCCACCGCGGCGCGCGCGAACGGTATTTTGCTTTTGTTAAAGGCATGTTCCAGGCCGAGATTGGTCATCGCCGTGCCCACCACGCCGCCCTTGAGCAAGCCGCGCTTGGCGCGATGATGCGCGATGATGTAGAGCATGAGATCGCCGTCGTAGAGCGTGCCGTCAGCATCCGCCATCATGACCCGGTCGCCGTCGCCGTCGAAGGCGATGCCGATTTCGGCGTGATTGTCACGCACTGCCCGCTGCAAAGCCTCGGGATGCGTCGAGCCGCAATCGAGATTGATATTGAGGCCATCCGGCTTGACGCCGATGGCGATGACTTCCGCGCCCAGCTCGTGGAACACGGGCGGTGCAATGTGATAAGTCGCGCCGTGGCCGCAATCCAGCACGATGCGCATGCCGCGCAAATCGAGTTCGTTCGGAAACGTGCTTTTGCAGAATTCGATATAGCGCCCGTCGGCGTCTTCGACGCGCCGTGCCTTACCCAGCTTATCCGAGGGCATGCACTTCAGAGGCTCGTCGAGACCGGCCTCGATTGCGCGTTCGACTTTGTCCGGCAGCTTCACGCCGCCGGGGCCAAAAAATTTAATCCCGTTATCGGGATAAGGATTGTGCGAGGCGGAAATCACGATGCCCGCTTGGCAGCGCAACGCGCGCGTGAGATAGGCCACCGCCGGCGTCGGCATCGGCCCGAGCAGCAGCACGTCCACCCCCGCCGCCGACAAGCCCGCTTCGAGCGCGGATTCCAGCATGTAGCCGGAAATACGCGTGTCCTTGCCGATGATCACCGATGGCCGTTCGCCGCGCGCGCGCCGGTCGCTCGCCGTTAAAATACGCCCGGCGGCATGGCCCAGGCGCATCACGAAATCCGGGGTAATCGGCGTTTCGCCCACCCGCCCGCGCACGCCGTCGGTACCGAAATATTGTCTACTCATGCCATCCCTCTATTGCGTTAACGATAGCCAGCGCATCGCGCGTAGCCTTCACGTCATGCACGCGCACGATCTTTGCGCCCTTCATCACCGCCAGCATCGCCGCCGCGACACTGGCATGTACGCGTTCATGCATTTCCAAACCGGCGATCTTGCCAAGCATGGACTTCCGTGACAATCCCGCCAACACCGGCACGCCAAGATCGGTCAGCGCATCGAACTGCTTCAGCAGGGCGACATTATGCTCAAGATTCTTGCCAAAACCAAACCCGGGATCAATGACCAGACGCTCGCGCGCGATACCCGACGCCTGCGCCACGTGTAGCCGGGCTTGCAGAAAAGCCCGTACCTCCGCCACCACATCGTAATACATCGGTAATTGCTGCATGGTCCCCGGGTCGCCTTGCTTATGCATCAAGCACGCCGCGACGCTGGAATCCGCCACCGCCGCCACTGCGCCGGGAAGCTGCAAGGCATTCACGTCGTTCACCATATCCACGCCGGCTTCGATGGCGGCGCGCATCACGCCGGGTTTCTGGGTATCGATCGAGAGTGCCACACCGCTATCGCGCAAACCCACCAGTACCGGCAATACGCGCGCCAGCTCTTCTTCCTCCGGCACGGGTGCCGCGCCTGGGCGAGTCGATTCGCCGCCGATGTCGAGCAAATCCGCGCCTTGCTCTATCAGCAGCAAGCCGTGCTCTATCGCGTGCTTGGCATTCAGGAAATGGCCGCCATCGGAGAACGAATCGGGCGTGACATTGACGATGCCCATGATGAGGGGGCGGGAGAGGGAAAAGGTAAACCGGCCGCAGGAAAGCATTTGGGCATTAAGGGTGAGAGAAGGTTAAGGGCGGCCGCTACCCCCCTTAACCTTGATACCTCACAAAAATCAGGCTTCTTCCACCGGCTTGATCGTCGGCGCGGGTGCGCTGGGCGTGTTGCTTTGCGACGGCGGGACCGGCGGCTGCGTCGGCTTGGGCGGACGCGGCGCGCGGCCTTCCATGATGTCGTTCACTTGGTCGGCATCGATGGTTTCCCACTCGAGCAAGGCCTTGGCCATGGTTTCGACCTTATCGCGATTTTCTTCGATCAAGCGCCGCGCCAGCGCGTATTGCTCGTCGATGATGCGGCGGATTTCCATATCCACTTTCAGCATCGTGGCTTCCGACACATTCTTGTGCGTAGTGATGGAACGCCCGAGGAAAACCTCGCCGTCGTTATCGCCATACACCATCGGCCCGAGAACATCGGACATACCCCATTGCGTCACCATGCGCCGCGCCATTTCGGTCGCGCGCTCGAAGT
>DAIAMA010000209.1 GCA_027438535.1 bacterium | reverse complement strand
GAAAATACTATTCGCGTGGCAAGCGGCAAGGTGGAGAAATTACCCTTGGGCGCATTCAACGTGCGTGCCTTGCTGGCACAGGATCGCGTTTCGATAGCGCCGCTGACGATCCCTATCCTAGACGGCGCCTTGGTGATGGACGGCGTGGACGCGCGCCGTGAAAATCACGGCTGGCATTGGACGTTGAGCGCCGCATTGCGCCCGATTTCCATGCAGCGCTTGTCGCAGGCATTGCAATTGCCCACGATGCACGGCACTTTATCGGCCATTATCCCGCAAGTCGATTACGCGGGGCAGTCGTTGACGGTGGGCGGGGCTTTATTGTTCAAGGTATTCGATGGCACGATCGTGGCCAAGGATTTGCGCGCGACCGATCTCTTCGGCCCAACGCCGCGCGTGTATGGCAATATCGACATGCGCAATTTGGATTTGGATTTGCTGACGCGCACTTTTTCCTTCGGCAGCATGCAAGGCCGCTTGGATGTGTCGGTCAACGATCTGGAACTGTTCGGCTGGCGGCCGGTCAAGTTCGACGCGCGGGTGGCGAGCAGTCCCGGCGATTACCCGCGCAAAATCTCGCAGCGCGCCGTCGAAAATATCACGGCGCTGGGCGGCGGCAATAGCGGTACGGCGGCGATCCAGAGAAGTTTTTTACGCTTCTTCAAGCAATTCGGCTACGATCGTATCGGCTTGTCGTGCCGTTTGGAAAACGGCGTATGCGAGATGGCGGGAATAGAAAATGTCCCGCACGGGTATTTAATCGTGAAAGGCGGCGGGATTCCGGCATTGTCGGTGATCGGCTACAATCGCCGTGTGGGCTGGGATGAGTTGTTGGCGCGCATCGCCCGCGCCACCCAGGGTGGCAAACCAATCGTGCAATGAGGATCAAAATGCAAAAACGCGCAATGGCATGGATGGGGGTAATCGGGCTGACACTTGCCGGTTGCGTGACGATCAATATTTATTTTCCTGCCGCGGCGGCGGAAAAAGCGGCGGATAAGATCATCGATGAGGTCTGGCAATTGAAACCGGGCGCTAAACCGGCGACACCGCCGGCCGAACCCAAAGGAGAAGTGAAATGAAACAGGCCATCAGTTTATTCCTGGTAGGGATGCTCGCTTTTGCCAGCGCGGCTCTGGCGGCGGCGGACTTGGAAATCAATACGCCGGCGATCACCGCGCTCAAAAACGCCATGCAGGCGCGCTATGGCAAGCTGGCGGCGTATTATGCGAGCGGTGCCGTGGGGCTGACTCGCGACGGCAATGTTGTACTACGCGATGCGAATGCGGTTCCGCTCGCAGAGCGTCAAAGCGTGAATGGCTTGGTGGCGGATGAGAACCGCGACCGCGCCGCGCTTTATCGGGAAATTGCGCACGCCAATGGCCATCCGGAATGGGAAGCGGACGTACCCGCAACCTTTGCCCAGCGCTGGATCGATAAGGCGGCTTCCGGCTGGTGGGTGCAGAACGCGAGTGGCGCGTGGATTAAGAAGTAGCGGGTGCCACGCCGGGCGCCTCGGCCCAGACATCCGTGGCCAGCGGTGAGGATGGCGGCGGGTATTCCAGGCGCAGCAGATCGTTTAAGAACATCAGCTCCAGCCAGGTGTCGCCGGTGAAACCGTGACGCTCGGCGCGTGTGCTTTCCTTGAACAACAAGGCGTCTAGGTAATCGCGGGCTTGGCGGCCATCGTGCCAAACTTGGATGAGCCGCGCGGCGATATGGGGAAAACGTTGTTCGAGTCCACTTTGCATGAGAGCCTCCATCATTTATTCTTATTCTCGTATCATAACGCCAAACTATTTTTCGCCTATTTTTTAGGCATGTCAAGTTTGTAATAGATAGGTTACCGATGATTCCCGTGCTCGTTTTCGATATCGAAACCATCCCCGACACCGCAGGGCTGGCGAAGTTGTATGACCTACCGCCAGAGACACCAGCCGACCAGATCGCGGAGATCGCTTTCCAGCGCCGGCGCTTATCGGCGGGCAGCGATTTTCTGCAACATCATGTACACCGCGTGCTTGTGATTTCGTGCGCGCTGCGCTCGGATGAAGGATTCCGCGTCTGGTCTTTATCCGGCGAGGATGAGGCCGCCATCATTCAGCGCTTTTTCGACGGCATCGAGAAATACACGCCGCAACTGGTGTCGTGGAACGGCGGCGGCTTCGATTTGCCGGTGCTGCATTACCGCGCCTTGGTGCATGGTTTGTCCGCGCCGCGCTATTGGGATATGGGCGAGGACGATCGCGACTTCAAGTGGAATAATTACATCAGCCGCTACCACACGCGGCATTTGGATTTGATGGATTTGTTGGCCTTGTACCAGCCGCGCGCGAATGTGGGCTTGGATGATATGGCCAAGCTGATCGGTTTTCCGGGCAAGTTGGGCATGGACGGCTCGCAAGTGTGGCCGGCCTATCAGCGCGGCGAGCTCTCCGCGATTCGCGATTATTGCGAAACCGACACGGTGAATACCTACTTGGTGTATCTGCGATTTCAACTATTCCGCGGCGTGTTGAGCGCCGAGCGCTATCGGCAAGAATGCGATGTGGTGCGCGCACAGCTGGGCACGCTGGATCAAGCGCACTGGCGCGAGTTTCTCGCCGCATGGCGATAAGGCGGGGGGCGCATGATGGCGGTGACGATCGAGTCCTTGGACCACGAAGGCCGTGGCGTGGCCCATGCCGAGGGTAAAGCGCTATTCATCGAGGGTGCGCTGCCGGGCGAGCGTGTCGAGTATTCGATCTATCGCAGCAAGCCGACGTTTGCCTTCGCGCGGATCGGCAAGCTCATGCGCGAAAGTTTCACGCGTGTTCAGCCGCGTTGCGCGCATTTCGGAACCTGTGGCGGCTGCACCTTGCAGCACATGGATGCGGCGGCGCAAGTCGCGGCCAAACAACGCATCCTGGAAGATAATCTGTGGCATATCGGCCGCGTGCGCCCGGCGCAATTGCTG
>DAIAMA010000208.1 GCA_027438535.1 bacterium | reverse complement strand
GCGCCTTAGAAGTGTATGAACTCACCGGCGAACCCATGTCGCTGCTCATGGCGCGCGAGGCGCCCGAGCCCTTGCCGTATCGTGTTTTGCCGATCGGGCTTATGCCGAGCGATCGCGCGGTACTGCATCAGCGCATCGCCGAGCGCTTCGATGCGATGCTGGCGCAGGGTTTGATCGAAGAGGTGCAATGGCTGCGCGAACATTACATCTTGAATGCGCTGATGCCCGCCATGCGCTGCGTCGGCTACCGCCAAGCGTGGCAATATCTCGAGGGCGAATTCGATCGCGATGCGCTGCGCGAGAAAGGCCTCGCCGCCACGCGCCAACTGGCCAAGCGGCAAATGACTTGGCTGCGTTCAATGCGCGATACACCAGTGCGGAATCGACGCTGACAATTTCCAGCGGCAGCCGCTGCACTAACTCCACCGCGACGCCGGTCTTGCCGCTAGCGGTGGGGCCCATCAAAAATATGGCGGGTGGATTTTGATCCGTTTCGTACATCACGGCAGCTTGTAGATGCGCCGTGCATTCTCGTAGGCCACTTTCCTGGCTAAATCGGGCGGCAAGCCATCCACCAGCGCACGCAGCGTATCGAGACCTTCCGCCGGCGTGCGGCGCCCGCTCGCAAACGGTGGATAGAACTGGTCGCTGCCGATGGTGAACCGGTCTGGAAAATCGCGAATCAATGCCAGCCAAGGTTCCTTTAGCATCCCGCCCGGCGTCATCGCACCGGATGGCGCAGGCTGACCGCGGCCAGTGCGCAAACTCATGTACAGATTAGGGTGAGCTGTCAGCAGACGACGGCACAAGGCTGGCGTGCGCATCAGGCCCGGATCGGTGCCAGCGTGGGCCCAGACGATTTTTGCGTCGCGATTATGTGCGAGCAGGCGCTCGAACGCGGACAAATTTTCTTTCAGTGTCCCGGGGTTTCTCGATGCCGGAAGGCGGTCAGGCAAGGGCCGATCCTCCGGGCTGACATCGAAGTGGATATCGATTGGCACGCCTTTTTCCGCCGCGATGTCCGCCAACAGAAATAATAAAGGGTGGTCGGCAGGTGCCGCTTCATAAGGATGATGTTCGCCCATTTGCGGCAAGGAGAAATGGACAATCGCGATTTCACCGAAGCCGAGCGCACCAGCTGAGAGAATTTCTTCCGTTTTGGCACGGAAACGCGCTTTGTCGTTCTCGTCTACGCGACCGGCATCGGTGCGCTGAATCATTGGATTGAGCGAACCGCCTCCGCCCATCAACCCGAACTTACCCGGATGCTGCTTCACAAAGGGCAGGAAGGCCTCAAAGTCGTAGATGAGTTTGTTCGTTGGCGCTTGAGGCGGTGGCATGAGGATCGAAAAGGAAATGCCTTTGCGCGCCATGTCGGCAAGCCCCGTTTCTGCCGCAGCCGGAAAATTGCTTAACGATCCGAGATGTTCCAAATGAACATGCGTATCGATGAATTGAACTTCTTCTGCCTGGGCTGGGCCATGCATAACCGCAAGCAAACCCAAGACCGCCATGCCGAATTTCCAGCCACAATTACACATGTTTTCCCCCTTATTTGCCGCGCATGAAAAGTTTATCCAAATCCTGCATCGTCATCTGGAACCACGTCGGACGGCCATGATTGCATTGATCGGCGCGTTCGGTCGCTTCCATCTCGCGCAGCAGCGCATTCATTTCCGGCAGCATCAAACGCCGATTGGCGCGCACTGCGCCGTGACAAGCCATGGTGGAGAGCAATTCGTTGCGGCGCTCGGTAAGCACGCGGCTCGCGCCGAATTCGCGCAGATCTTGCAACACCGCGCGCGCCAATTCATTCGGATCGGCATCATGCAACAGCGCGGGAATCGCGCGTACGGCGATGCTATTGGGCGAGAGCACCGCCATGTCGAAGCCGAGTTGCGCCAGCGTCGCGCCCTGCTCCTCCACCGTCGCCACTTCCAGCGGCCCCACGGTGAGCGCGGCCGGCACCAGCAAGGGCTGTGTCGGTACCATGCTTGAATCCAGCGCATGTTTGAGCTTCTCATACACCACGCGCTCGTGCGCGGCGTGCATATCCACCAGCACCAAGCCCTTTTCGTTTTGCGCCAAGATGTAGACACCGTGCAATTGCCCCAGCGCATAGCCCAACGGCGGAAATTCGCTCTGCGCGGGAAGCGGCGGCACGGCGGCCGTCTCGCTCGCGCCCGCGAATAGCGTCGAATAAAACGCGCTCGCCTCATGCGCCGCTAGCGGCATTTGGCTTTGTACCGGCTGTGCATAAGGCGTAAATCCCCGCGCTTGATAATCGAAAACGGGTTCCGGGTTCCGGGTTTCAGTTTCCGTGTTCCTACCTTGTGCCAGCGCTTTGTGCACGGCGTGATACAAGAATTGATGCACGGCGCGGCTGTCGCGAAAGCGTACCTCGATTTTGGTCGGGTGCACATTCACATCCACGCCCGAGGGCTCGAGCGTGAGGAACAACACATACGCCGGATAGCGCGCGTGATGCAGCACGTCTTGATACGCCTCGCGCAGCGCATGCGAAATCAGCTTGTCGCGCACGAAACGGTGATTCACGAAACAGTATTGCGCATCGCGGCTGGCGCGCGAATAGGCGGGCACGCCGGCGAACCCCGAGAGACGCAAGCCGCCGGCCTGCGTGTCTATGCGCAATGCGGCTTGGGTGAAATCCGCGCCCAAGATTTCATGCACGCGCTGCGCGAGATCGCACTTACGCAAATGCCAAGCCACGCGCCCGTTGTGTTGCAGCGTGAAGCCGATCTCGGGGTGCGCGAGGGCGATGCGCTTGAACATTTCTTCACAGTGCGCGTATTCGGTGGCTTCGGTCTTGAGAAATTTACGCCGCGCCGGGGTATTGAAATATAGATCGCGCGCCTCGATGGTGGTGCCCACCGGATGCGCCGCCGGCAGCACGCCGGATTGTGCGCCGCCCTCGGTCTCTATTTGCCAGGCGTGCTCGGCATCCGGTGTGCGG
>DAIAMA010000207.1 GCA_027438535.1 bacterium | reverse complement strand
TGTCCATCGCCGCACGCAAGCGGGCTTTCAACGCGCCCGCCGCCGCATCGGGATAGCGATTGATCGCCGCCGCGCGCGCGAGCCGGCCCAGTTCATCGCGCAAGGCATCCGGCAACGGGTAGGGATTTTCCATCGCGTCGAGCTTCACATAGCCGGAAGCGTCCGGCACGTGATAAGCGGCAAGCGCGCGGATTTCGTCGCGGATGAGTTGGTCTGGGGTTAAGGGCATAGTTATTTTTGCCACAGAGATCACAGAGGACACAGAGAAAAATCAAAACAAATTGTGTCGCGGGTAAAGCTTATGCGGTTTTTCTCTGTGCTCTCCGTGCTCTCTGTGCTCTCTGTGGCAAGACTTTAAGTTCTATCGGTGTGTAATCCGGTACTCCGCCGATTTGGCATGCGCCTGCAAGCCCTCGCCATAGGCCAAGGTCGCGGCGATTTTGCCCAGGGTGTTCGCGCCTTCGGGCGAGACATGAATCAAGCTCGAACGCTTCTGGAAATCGTACACGCCCAGCGGTGAGGAAAAGCGCGCGGTGCGCGAGGTGGGCAGCACGTGATTCGGTCCGGCACAATAATCGCCCAGCGCTTCGCAGGTCATGCGGCCCATGAAGATCGCGCCGGCGTGTTTGATTTTTTTCGCCCACGCTTCCGCTTGATCGAGCGACAACTCCAAGTGTTCGGGCGCGATTTGGTTAGCAATGCGGATCGCCTCGTCCAGATCGCGCACCTGAATCAAAGCGCCGCGCCCGGTGAGCGAGGCAGTGATCACCTCTTTGCGCGGCATCGCGGGCAGCAGTTTTTCGATGCTGGCGGCCACTTGCTCGATATAAGCTTGATCGGGGCAGAGCAAAATCGACTGCGCCAGCTCATCGTGCTCGGCTTGGGAAAACAAATCCATGGCGATCCAATCGGGATCGGTCTTGCCGTCGGTGATGATCAGAATCTCCGACGGGCCCGCCACCATATCGATGCCGACCACGCCGAACACGCGGCGCTTGGCGGCAGCGACATAGGCATTGCCGGGGCCGACGATTTTATCCACTTGCGGTACGGTCTCGGTGCCGTAGGCCAGCGCGCCCACCGCTTGCGCCCCGCCGATGGTGAACACGCGATCCACGCCGCACACGTGCGCGGCAGCAAGCACCAACTCATTGAGCACGCCGCCGGGCGCCGGCACCACCATGATCAATTCTTGCACGCCCGCGACTTTGGCGGGAATCGCGTTCATCAAGACCGAAGACGGATAAGCCGCCTTGCCGCCGGGCACGTATAAACCCACGCGATCCAAGGGCGTGACTTGTTGGCCGAGCAAGGTGCCGTCGGCTTCGGTATAGCTCCAGGATTGTTGCACTTGGCGCTGGTGATACGCGCGTACCCGCTCGGCGGCGGCTTGCAGCGCGGCCTTGGCATCCGGCGCGAGATTGGCGAAAGCGGCGGCGAGCTTGGCCTTGGATAGCTCCAACTCGGGCAGGGACTTCGCCTCAAGCCGGTCGAACTGCGCCGTGTATTCGAGCACCGCGGCATCGCCGCGGCGCTTCACCTGCGCGAGAATGTCGGCAACGGTGGCATCGATGCTCGCATCCTGCGCGCCCTCGAAGGCGAGCAAGGCTTCCAGCGCGGCGGGAAAACCCGGTGTCTTGGGTAGAGAGGCGTCGCAGCTTAAGCATAATGATTCACGGCAAAACCCGGATTTTACCGGATTGGGCTGGCCCCGTCAGGCGGAAACGGCGGCCGCGAATTGATCCAGCAGCGGCTGGATCGCGGCATGCTTGAGTTTGAGCGCGGCTTGGTTGACGACCAGGCGCGAGCTGATCGCCATGATCTCTTCCACCGCGACCAGATTATTCGCCTTGAGCGTATTGCCGCTCGAAACCAAATCCACGATCGCATCCGCCAGCCCCACCAGCGGCGCCAGCTCCATCGAACCGTAGAGCTTGATCAAATCGACGTGCACGCCCTTGGCGGCGAAGTGCGCGCGCGCGGTTTGCACATACTTGGTGGCTACTTTAAGCCGCGCGCCCTGGCGCACCTGGGTTTCATAATCGAAACCTTGGCGCACCGCCACCATCATGCGGCATTGCGCGATTTTGAGATCGAGCGGCTGATACAAGCCCGCGCCGCCATGCTCCAGCAACACATCCTTACCCGCCACCCCGAGATCGGCCCCGCCATATTGCACATAAGTCGGCACATCGGTGGCGCGCACGATGATCAGCCGCACCTCGGGCCGGTTGGTGCCGATGATGAGCTTGCGCGAAGTTTCGGGATCTTCGAGCGGCACGATGCCCGCTGCTTTTAACAGCGGCGTGGTTTCTTCGAAGATGCGGCCCTTGGAGAGCGCGATGGTGATGCCGGTCACAGTGGAATTCCTGGAAAAACGTGATTTTACCGCAGAGGGCGCGGGGGTGCAGGATTTCTGAAAGCCTTGCTCAATGTGATCAGCAGTGAAGCAATATGAAACCGGAAACTTTACTTATCCGATTCTTGTATTGGATTGACCGAGTTCGACCCAAACCCGGCTGATGACATATGAAAGGCGATTGACCGCTTACCGCCGCTCAGGAGACGCTTGTGGAAATTTATCTGTGCGGCCTCCATGATTAAATTATGCCCGCAGAGATGGACTGCGTGGTATTTTTCTACAGGCTCAACGCAGAATTGGGCGGCGCGGGCCACTGACGTAACAGGAAACAACGCAAGGTTAGCTTGCATTCTGGGCGAGGCTCCCGATTATTTCTAGACGCTCGGCGTGAAGGTCCAGGTCCAGCCGGCTTTCTTATGGATCATTGATTTCTTGTCCGGCGAGATGCGCAGATTGTCTGAATCGGGCAGCGCCATCCCAAACACCACCGGCGACGGCACGACCAACTCTTCGGGTCGCGTCTTGCGGCCCGAGGGTATGGGCTTGCGGCTGCCGGTACAAAACTGAACGACTTCAACCAGCGGGTAGGTGGTTTGCACTTGCAGTTCGAGCGCGCC
>DAIAMA010000206.1 GCA_027438535.1 bacterium | reverse complement strand
AGGATAGGCAACGCTACCGCGAGCACCGCGGGCTTGAGCAGCAGGAGATAAAGCATCGTGGCAAGCGCGATCAGCGGCGCGATCCACATCGCGCGCAAAGCGCTAGCGATATCCGTACGGCTGTCGCGCGCCGCTTCGCCCGAAGGATTCCATTCGAGCCGGCGCCGGTGGGTGAGCCACATGCGTCCCAGCGTGCGCAATATCGCATCCAAGCTGTAGTAGGCCTCATGGGGCAGGCACGCCAGGGTAAAGGCGGCTTGCGCCAAGCGTTGGACGGTGGTGTCGCGCGCGGCGGCCAGATGTTGGCTGAAGCGCATCTCGCGCGGCTTGCGAAAGAGCTCCAGCACCGAGGCGATCAAAGGTGGAACCAGGACAACGCCGATCACCGCCAAAGTCCAAAATCCGGGCGAGGCCAGCAGGGTCCAGCCCATCAGCAGCAACAGCGTCAGCGCCGCCGGCACCAGACTGCGCCGCAGGTTGTCGAAGAGTTTCCATTGCGACAACCACGACAGCGGATTCTTCTGCCGGTGCCCGTCCGGACCGGGGACGCGCGGCAGCAGCCACCCCAGCAACTGCCAATCGCCGCGGATCCAGCGCTGACGGCGGCTCACGTCCGCGCTGTAGTGCGCGGGATAATCCTCGTATAAATGCACATCGCTCAACAGGCCGGCGCGCGCATAACAGCCTTCCAGCAAATCGTGGCTGAGAATCCGATTCTCGGGAAAGCGCTCATTCAATGCCCGCTCGAACGTATCCACCTCATAGATGCCCTTGCCGATGAAGGAACCTTCGCCGAACACGTCTTGATAGACGTCGGAAACGGCACGGGTATAGGGATCGATGCCGGAGTCGGTGCCATGCAATCGCGCATAGTACGAGCGGTTAGCGCCTTCCAGGCTCACGCTGACGCGCGGCTGCAAAATGCCATAGCCTGTACACACGCGCTGTTTGCTTACATCGTAGCGCGCGCGATTCAGCGGATGCGCCATGGCGCCCACTAGCTGCCGTGCAACGTCACGCGGAAGCTGCGTATCCGTGTCCAAGGTGATGACGTACTTGATGTTCGCCAGGCAAGCGGTGTCGCCGACAATGCGCGAGAAGCGTTCTCCGGCGTTGCCGCGCAGCAAGGCATTCAAATCCGAAAGCTTGCCGCGCTTACGCTCATAGCCCATCCATATCCGCTCTTGCGGATTCCAGCGGCGCGGGCGGTGAAACAGGAAAAAAATATCTTGATCCGCGGTACGATATTTTGCATTCAGCGCTTCGATGCGCGCTGCCGCCAAATGCAGCAGCGGCTCGTCCTCGGCCAGCGTTTCTTCCTGCGCATCGCGAAAATCGGTCAACAAGCCGAAATACAGATTCGCATCCCGGTTCGCCAGGAAGCGCACTTCCAGCGCCTCGATCAGATCGTCGACGTTGTGCGTATCGGTGAGCATCGTCGGTACCACGACCAATGTGCGCGATTGCCCCGGAATGCCGGCGGAAAAATCCATGCGCGGCAGCGGATGCGGGCGCACCAGCAAAGTCACCAGCCAATTCACCAGGCTCAGCGCTAATTGGCTGCTGGATAACAAAGCGAGCAGTCCTAAGGGCACGCGCATCTCAAGCGGCAGGCCTTGGCTCAGCGCCAGTGCCAATAGACCGGTGCTAATCAGCAGCGTGAGCAGCGCGATCGCGCCGAGATACCAGCCCAATGGGCGCCGGGCGCCTATTTTCGCGAGCCGCTCGGCTAGGGAAAAGCGCACCTGTGCTTGCGTTTCGAGCATGCGCAAACCTCGGTCGATCAGATAGAAGCCGACATGTGCCGCGCGTGCACCGCCTCCCTGCTGCACCGGCTCGACTGGCTGCGCCGGCTCAATGGGCTGCGCCGCTTGGGCGAGCTGGATCGCGCCACGTGCGATTTCGACTTCGGAGAAGGGGCTGGCTTTCGCGAGCTTTTCAATCGCATGGCGATAGCGATCGCGGGTGGCGAAATCCATTCCACCGTAGGCGCCGTCCGGATCTTCGCGCAGCGTTTGCTCGACGATGCTCATGGTTTCGACGAACTCGCGCCAATCCATCCCCCCCAGACAGCGCAGGCTGCCGATGCTGTTGCTGATGGAAACTTGGTCGGCGGCCTGCTGCTGGTTTCCCGATTGCACCACCTGCTCGATGGTCAGACTCGACTCGGCAAGCACTTGCTCGATCCAAGTCAGCGGCAATGCCAAGGCGAGGCTTTGTCCTTGCAGCCGGCGCGTAAATTCCGATACGAAGGGGGTCGACATCGGCGGGTGCGAGCGCGCCATGTCCGCGATTACCAGCACCAGGCTTTTCGGGTCTTTCTCCGCGACCGCCGCCATCTGTTCCGCCCATGCGGCGGCGAGATCGCGATCCACGCGGCCGGCGGCGATGCGCACGGCAACGCGCCGCAGATTCTCGATCAAGGCCAAGCGCAGCATGATGGGAATGGCCCATAACTCACCCAATTTGAGCGCACTGACCGTCTGATAGGCCGCGACGAAGCGGCTCAGGCTCTCCGGATCCACTCGCCCATCGCCGTGCGAGATGATCTCCAGCGCGATATCGTACACACGCGGCAATCCCGCCGAAGGGCCGTTCGACAAACGCGGCAATTCCCGGCTGTAGCCTATGGGCAAGTGGCGCTTGGCGGTTCGAATCTGCTCTTCGATCAGGTAGAAGTTATCCAGTAGCCATTCGCTGGCCGGCGTAATCTGCTGATTCGCTTTTACCACCACCATGAGCCGGTTGCAGACGTCGATCAGGATTGCTTCATTCGCCGCCAAGCGCATCAAGAGCTGGTCTCGCGGACGTTCCTGCGTCAACTTATGCATGGCCGCGAGGCGCTTGCCATGCTGTTCCATCTGATCGGCGCTGAACAACTCCGAGCGCAGCGGAGGCTCATCAAAAGCATGCTCGAAGGGAATGGCGCTATTGCGCAAACGCGCCGTCAACTGGCGCCAATAGTGGAAAAGACGAATATCACTGGC
>DAIAMA010000205.1 GCA_027438535.1 bacterium | reverse complement strand
CATGTCGTGCAGCAACCGCATCCGCCGCTATGGAGCGCGGCGGTGAGCCCGGACGGTTTCGAATGGAGCGCGCAGCGCGAGCTGAATGTGCTGGCCGGGCCGTTCAAACCGTGGTTCATGACGCGCGCCGATATCGCGCGCTACCAAGCCGCCTGGCATGCCGCCGCGCCGCCGCGCATCGGCATGACGCTCGGCATATTGTGCTTGCCCGACGGCCGGCGCGCCAAGCAATTGGCCCAGCCCGCGTTCGAATGGTTTTACCGGGCGCTGTATCAGGCTACCTTGCCGGTGTTAGAAAAACTCTACCCCAGCTATGCACATTTTCGTGAGCTTGGGCAGTTCCGCCATGTGCTTTCCCTAGGGATAAATCTAGGCTTGCTGCAAACCTTCGGCATGGCGGTGGCGGGCTCGCCCGATGAATGCATAGACGCCTTGGCCAAATATCGCGCGGCCGGTGTCACGCATTTGCTGCTGGCCATCGGCGCCGGGGCCGTGCCCACCGAAATCGTGCGCGAATCGATGCAGTGCATCGCCGAACAGGTGATGCCGGCGCTACAGCATTCCAAAGCATAGCCGCGCCCAAACCGCATGCGCATTTTCATCACCGGCTCCGCATCGCATCTGGCGCAAGCGCTACTGCCCAAGCTCTGCGCGCATGCCGGTATTGCATCCGTTATTGGTATCGATCTGCAAGCAGCGCGCTTCGCGCATCCCAAATTCGCGCACCATATCGCCGACATCCGCAGCGATGCCGTATCCACGCTCATGCGCGGCTGCGATGCTTTGGTGCATCTTGCTTTCGTCGTGTTGCGCGGCAAAATGGATGCACGCACCATGCACGACATCAACGTGCAAGGCTCGCGCCAGATATTCGCATCGGCGCGGGCCGCGGGCATGCAAAAACTCCTGCATCTCTCCAGCGCGGCGGTATACGGCAGCGGTGAGCACCTGACCGAATCCGCGCCGCTCCGGCCTTTGGCGCGGTTTCTCTATGCGCAACATAAAGCCGAAGCGGAAACATGGATGGCGCGGGATTTCCCCGAGGCAGTGCGGCTGCGTCCGCATATTATTCTGGGCCCGCATTGCCAGCCGCTGCTCAAACAATTGCTGCGCCAACCCTGCTACATCCGCCTTCCCGAACCGCAGCCGCGGCTGCAATGCGTACACGAGGACGATGTGGCGGAAGCCATTGTCGCGGGCTTGATGCTACCGGTGCATGGCCCCTTCAACCTCGCCGCGCCCGGAAGTTATAGCTTTAAGGAAGTTATTTCGGAGCGGCATCGCTGGCCGCTGCCCATACCGTTCGGCTTGGCCCGCTTAGCGCTCAAGCTCGCGCGACGCGCCACCGGTTTCGGCGGAGAAGCGGCGTGGCTGGACGGTATTCGCCACCCGCTTACCCTGGATAGCAGCCGGGCGCACCGCGAGTTGCGCTGGCAACCGCGATTCGATGTCCGCGCCACGCTCGCTTCGGTGAAATAGCCGTGCCTGCTATGATGCTATAAACGGCATTTCACCACAGAGTACACAGAGGACACGGAGTTTCAAAGCGCATGAACCGCGAAGGACGCAAAGGTACGCAAAGGAAAAGCAAGAATGGATTTACTTCGCGTACCTTTGCGTCCTTCGCGGTATAAATGGTTTTGTTTTCTCTCTGTGTCCGTGGTAGAACGCCGTTTATAGGATTAACTCCCGCTCGGCGCATACTCCGGCAGCCAGTGACGCAATGTCTGTTTCACCTCGGCTTCGCTGCGCGCCCCTTCTTGGGTAAGCCATTTATTCAGTTCCTCCAGCCACGCCGGCTCGGCCGGCCTGGCACGTGCGATGCGCAATTTGGGATGCGGCGTGGGCAAGGTATGCTCATCGTCGGTCAATAATTCTTCGAACAATTTCTCGCCGGGGCGCAAGCCGGTAAATACGATTTTGATCTCGTCTTCCCCAAACCCCGAAAGGCGAATCATATCGCGCGCAAGATCGACGATCTTGACCGGCTCGCCCATATCCAACACGAAAAGCTCGCCGCCCTGACCCATCACGCCGGCTTGCAGCACTAACTGCGCCGCCTCCGGAATCGACATGAAATAACGGATGATATCCGGATGGGTGACGGTGACCGGTCCGCCTTTCGCGATCTGCTCCTGGAATTTCGGTATCACGCTGCCCGCGCTCCCCAGCACATTGCCGAAGCGCACCATCACAAAGTGCGTGCCATCCACTTTTTCCAGCGCCTGACACACCATTTCCGCGCAGCGCTTGCTCGCGCCCATCACATTGGTGGGGTTGACCGCCTTATCCGTGGAAATGAACACGAATTTCTTCACGCCATGCCGGATCGCCATTTTGCCCAGCACATAGGTGCCCAGCACATTGTTGCGCATCGCTTCCCAAGCATTTTCGTTTTCCATCAGCGGCACGTGCTTGTAGGCGGCGGCATGAAACACCGCATTTGGCCGATAGGTCGCGAGCACTTGGCCGACGCGGCATTCATCTTTCACATCGCCGATCACGCACACCAGCGGCACCTCCCGGAACGTCTCGCGCAATACTTGCTCGATACGGTAAAGCGCGAACTCGCTCAACTCGAACAGTATCAAGCGCGCCGGCCCGAAGCGGGCGATCTGGCGGCACAATTCGGAACCGATCGAACCACCCGCGCCCGTCACCATCACCGTCCGGCCATTAATCAATTCGTGCAAGCCCGCGCTATCCAATACCACCGGCTCGCGTCCGAGCAAATCTTCGACTTCCACTTTGCGGATTTGTGAAACCGTGACCCGCCCGCTCATCAAGTCCTCGAAAGCCGGCACCGTCAGCACCGCCATCCCGGCTGCGGTGCATATCTCTACCGCGCGGCGGCGCACTTGGTGCGAAGCGGAAGGCATGGCGATAATCGCATGCCGCACCCCGAGCTGCCCCGCCCAGTGCGGTAGCGCATCGAACCCACCCAGCACCTTAACGCCATGCAGCAGCCGCCCGTGTTTGGCCTCGCTGTCATCCAACAAGCC
>DAIAMA010000204.1 GCA_027438535.1 bacterium | reverse complement strand
GTTGGGCTTTATCGGCTCGTTCTATGCCTATGAAGGGTTGGATTTGCTGCTAAGCGCATTGTCGCGCATGCTCGATCAAGCGCCGGATGTACGCGTCTTGTTGGTGGGCGGCGGGCCGCAAGAAGAGGCGCTGAAACAGCAAGCGCGCCGACTCGGCATTGCGGATAATGTGGTATTCAGCGGACGTGTGCCGCACGAGCAGGTGAATCGCTACTACGACTTGGTGGACGTGCTGGTGTATCCGCGCCACTCGATGCGCCTGACTGAACTGGTTACGCCGTTGAAGCCATTAGAAGCGATGGCGCAAGGCCGATTGTTCGTGGCATCCGATGTGGGCGGGCACAAAGAGCTGATTCGCGATGGTGAAACGGGAGTCTTGTTCAAAGCGGGAGATGCGCAATCCTTGGCGGATAAAGTGCTGGGCTTGCTTCAATCAACCGAGCATTGGCCCGCGCTGAAGGCGGCTGGGCGTAAGTTTGTGGAAATCGAACGCAATTGGAAAAACAGTGTTACGCGTTATCAAGTGGTCTATGGCCGCTTACTGGCAGGGGCGCACAGCCAATGAACGCATGCGATTTCCGCATCGCTTTGATCGGGCCGCTGCCACCGCCCTACGGCGGCATGGCCAATCAGACACGTCAGCTTGCCGAGTTATTGCGCGGCGAGGGCGTGGCGGTCGAGATGATTCAGGTCAACGCGCCTTATCGTCCAGCATGGCTGGGGCATCTGCGCGGCGTGCGCTCGCTGTTCCGGCTGCTACCCTATCTCGCGCACCTGTGGGTGGCGGCTGGACGCAATAATTTATTCCACGTCATGGCGAATTCCGGGTGGTCGTGGCACCTGTATGCGGCACCCGCTATTTGGATCGCAAGGCTGCGTGGCACGGGTGTTGTAGTGAATTACCGGGGGGGTGAGGCGGAAGCGTTTTTCGCGCGTGCTTTTAGTTGGGTCAAACCGAGCTTGATGCGAACGAGCGCGATTGTGGTGCCTTCGGGATTTTTGGCGTCGATTTTTGCCGCGCGCGGCTTTGCCACGCGCATCGTTCCCAATATTGTTAGTCTGGAATGCTTCACCGCCACCAGCGTGGCAGAAAAACCCGCAGCGCCGCATCTGCTTGTCGCGCGCAATTTGGAGCCGCTCTATGACAACGCGACCGCCTTACGCGCTTTTGCGCGCATCCGGCAACAATATCCGAGCGCACGCTTGACTATCGCGGGTTCAGGGCCCGAGCGGAATTTACTCGAACAGTTGGCGCGCTCGCTAGGCATCGCCGATGCGGTGACGTTCGCCGGGCGGGTCGAGAACACCGAAATGCCGGCGGTCTATCGGACGGTGCGAATCGCCTTGAACCCGAGCCTTGCCGACAATATGCCAATTTCCATTCTGGAAGCACTCGCCAGCGGCGTGCCCGTGGTCAGCACCAATGTCGGTGGCGTGCCCTTCCTGGTGGAAAACGAAAAAACCGCCCTGCTGGTGCCGCCGGGAGATGCCGAGGCAATGGCTGCCGCGTGTATGCGGATACTCGCTGATACGCAACTCGCTCAGCGGCTGATCGACGCTGGGCAGGCGCTAGCGCGCGAATTTGCCTGGAGCCAAGTGCGTGGCCGGTTGTTCGATGTATATCGCGAGGCCTTAGACGGCAGCACGCGGCTACCCGCAAGGGTAGTACGATGAGCGGTATTTACACACGCCTAGTGGCAGTAGCGCTGTTTCCCCTGCAAGAGCGGCTCAAGCACCATACCACCGTGCCGTGCGCAAGCGCATGGAAGAAACGCAATAGTGGTAGAGGGCGCGGCGGGTGCAAGTGCTTACCGATGAGTTTCAGCACTTGCTCGTGGCGCGCTATTGATGCAGCCACGTTTCCGTCAGAATGTTAATTCTATGCAAATTGACGGAAAATCATTGACGGCGCCATATATTTCCGTCAAATTGCAATTTAGTTTAATTTGACGGAAACGCGCGTGCTACCCCTATCCAACCAGCAGCGACTGCATCTGGTAAACACCCAGCAGCTATACGAAAACCATCTCGCGGCTTATCGTCATGCGCGTTCGCACGCCTATGGCATGCGCTGGAAAGTGGTTCGTGGTGTCGAATATCTATTTCGGGAGCGGGATCGAAGAGGTAACGGCAAAATATTGGGGAAGCGCTCACCTGAAACCGAGCAGATTCTGGCCGCATTTCAGGAAGGCAAAGCGCGAGCACGAGAACGTCTGGCGGCGATTCGGCAACAGCTTGACGAGCAGGCGCGCCTGAACAAAGCGCTACGGCTTGCACGTGTACCGCGTGTGGTCGCGCGCATCCTGCGCGCGCTGGAAGAACAAGATTTGGGGAGCGTCTTCACCGTGCTGGGCACACAAGCCCTATATGCTTATGAAGCCGCCGGCGGGGTGCAGTTTCTGCTCGAATTGCTCGCCTCCGGCGATGTTGACCTGCTGTACGATGCGCGTAAAAAGCTTACGCTCGTATCCGGCCGGCTCGATGGCGAAGGCTTGCTGGGGCTGTTGAAAAAAGCCGACCGCACGTTCGAGCCCATTCGCAAGCGTGGTTTTCGGGCTGCCAATGCGGGACAGTTCATGGTTGATCTCATCGCTGCCCCACAGCCGATGCATGCCGCTGAACCCATAACGTTTAGCGCGGATGATTTGGTGGCGTCTGAAGTGCCGGGTCTGCAATGGCTTATCAACTCGCCCAAACTCGAAACGGTGGCGGTGGATGAGGACGGGCAACCAGCACCGTTTCGCGTTCCTGATCCGCGGGCATTCGCGCTGCACAAGGCATGGCTTTCCCAGCAGACAAACCGCGACCCGGTCAAGAAGCCGCGCGATCTCGCGCAAGCGCGCGAGATCGCTAAGCTGGTACGTGAATACCTGCCGCACCTGAAATTTGATGAGATGCTCACCTCCTTGCATGGCGATGTGCGAGCGATGGGCGAGCTTCTCGGTGGGCTATAAAATGGCCGAACGTGCGTATTGAGAATTACATAAATGACGATAGATTCACTTCATT